>DATMPR010000227.1:0-9672 GCA_035567575.1 Bacteroidia bacterium | reverse complement strand
CCTGTGAGCGCATAAGGTGAACTAATTTTTTACTTTCCTCACCTGTGATCCAATTCTCGCTTTTATTTAAAGGTAATGGCAGTTTACTAATAAAGCCATCATTTGTTTGTGCCCACTTTAAAATAATATATGGTCTTTTCTTTTCGTGAAATGTAAAAAAACGTTTATTTAATTCTCTTCCTTCTTTTTCTAAAATTCCGGTTTCGACTTCTATACCCGCATTTTTTAATTTTTCAATCCCTTTGCCGTCAACGAGTGGATTTGAATCCACATTACAGATCACAACCTTTTTGATTTTTTTCGCAATAATTAAATCACTGCAAGGCGGAGTTTTGCCGTGGTGCGAACAAGGTTCTAAATTTACGTACAAAGTACAATCGCTGAGATCAAAATTCGGCGCAAAAGAATTAATAGCATTTACTTCAGCGTGTGCCATGCCGTATTCCTTATGATAGCTTTCTGCAATTATTTTGTCGTCCTTTACAATTACACAGCCCACCAATGGGTTGGACGCCACATTTCCTAGTCCTTTTATGGCCAGATCTAAGCATAGCATCATGTATTGTTTTTCCCGGTTCATTATAGGTGCAAATTTATTGCAAATCTTTGTATTATTAAGACATTTTTTATCCCAACAAATTAGTAATTTTACCTGAATAATTTCTCAGTACCATGTTTGATAATTTAAGTGATAAACTTGACCGCGCCTTTAAAGTTTTAAAAGGTCAAGGAAAAATTACAGAAATAAACGTTGCGGAAACTTTAAAGGAGGTCCGCAAAGCTTTATTGGATGCCGATGTTAACTATAAAGTCGCAAAGCAATTTACAGATACTGTTAAAGAAAAAGCGTTCGGACAAAATGTATTGACTTCAGTTTCTCCAGGACAATTATTAATTAAAATTACACATGATGAATTGACCGCTTTAATGGGCGGACAAAAAGAAGATATTTTCCTTGGCGGTAATCCAACCATTATTTTAATGAGCGGTTTGCAAGGTTCAGGTAAAACAACTTTCACAGGGAAACTTGCGAATTATTTAAAAACAAAAAAAGGAAAAAATCCTTTAATGGTTGCCTGCGACGTTTACCGTCCGGCTGCTATTGATCAGTTACATGTTTTAGGAACGCAAATTGGAATTGATGTTTTCTCTAATAAAGAAGAGAAAAGTCCAATTAAAATTGCAGAGGCTGCCATTAAACAAGCAAAAGAAAACGGAAACAGTGTTGTGTTGATCGATACTGCTGGTCGTTTAGCTGTTGATGAAATGATGATGAATGAAATTTCGGATCTGAAAAAGGCAATTAAGCCTAACGAAATTTTATTTGTGGTGGATGCAATGACGGGACAAGATGCAGTGAATACCGCGAAAGCATTTAACGAGCGTTTGGATTTTGATGGCGTTATCTTAACAAAATTAGATGGTGATACACGCGGTGGAGCTGCGCTTTCAATAAAATCGGTTGTAAACAAACCTATAAAATTCATTGGTACAGGCGAAAAAATGGAAGCGCTGGATGTGTTCTATCCTGAACGTATGAGCGATCGTATCTTAGGAATGGGCGACGTTGTAACTTTAGTTGAGCGCGCACAAGAACAATACAACGAAGAAGAGGCACGCAAATTATCGAAAAAGATCGCGAAAAATCAATTTGATCTTAATGATTTCTTAAGTCAGCTGCAGCAAATTAAAAAAATGGGAAACATTAAAGATCTTGTTGGTATGATTCCCGGTGTAGGAAAAGCGATCAAGGATGCGGATATAAAAGATGATGCTTTCAAACATATTGAAGCGATCATTTACGCAATGACACCAACTGAGCGTAACAAACCTGAAACAATTAACGGAAGCCGCAGACAACGCATTGCAAAAGGCAGCGGATTAAATCTTACAGAAGTAAATAAATTATTAAAGCAGTTTGAAGATACCCGCAAAATGATGCGTATGATGAACGATAAGAACGCGATGGCAAAAATGATGCGTAACATGCCGAAGATGCCTGGAGGACCGCAATAAAAAGTAGGCAGTGGCAGTAGGCAGTTTTTTCTGCGCTAATCTGCGAAATCTGCGGGAAATAAAATTATGGAACTGATCGACGGAAAAAAAATATCATTACAATTACAGGAAGAAATTGCTGCGGACGTAAAACAGTTTGTTGCATCGGGTGGGAAAGTTCCGCACTTAGCTGCTGTATTAGTGGGAGAAGATCCTGCGTCGCAAGCTTATGTTAGTTCAAAAGTTAAGACTTGTGAGAAAGTTGGTTTCAGATCTACACTCGTAAAATTTCCTTCTACAATTTCAGAACAAGAATTATTAAATAAACTGGATGAATTAAATAACGACAAAGATATTGATGGTTACATTGTTCAGTTACCGTTACCCAAACATATTTCGGAACATAAAATTATTGAAGCTGTTAAACCAAGTAAAGATGTGGATGGTTTTCATCCGATAAATGTTGGTCGTTTGGTTTTAGATCTCCCAACTTATGTTAGCGCAACACCTTATGGGATCACGCTTTTATTGGAACGATACAACATAGAAACCTCAGGAAAAAATTGTGTGGTGATAGGAAGAAGTCATATTGTTGGAAGTCCGATGAGTATTTTGATGTCGAAGAATTCTAAATTCGCGAATTGCACTGTAACACTTTGTCATAGCCGCACAAAAGATCTGAAAGCACATTGTTTGAACGCTGATATTATTATTGCCGCAATCGGTAAACCTGATTTTGTGACTGCTGATATGGTAAAACCAGGCTGCGTAATTATTGATGTTGGTATTAACCGCGTTGATGATGCAAGTCTGCCTAAAGGTTATAAATTAGTCGGTGATGTTGATTTTGATAATTGTGCTCCAAAATGTTCTTACATTACTCCAGTTCCCGGCGGAGTAGGACCAATGACTATCGCTTCCCTCTTAAAAAACACTTTGCTCGCCGCGAAGAAAGAGATTTACAAATAATTTTATGGATATTATTATTGAAATAATTCTTGACATATTTGTTCGGGGTTTATTTAAATATACCGGTGCGACACTAAAATTTATTTTTAAATTTAAGAGTAAGTCTTACTTAGAAATACTTGATGAAGATTGGAATTCTACACTTGGCTTTGTCTTTATTTTTCTTATTATTACAACAATTGCTTTAATTATTGTGAAACAAAAATACGGATAAAAAGCCTTAGCTTCTCTGCGCCTTTGCTCTCGAAAGGGGTTCCTATGGGACGAGAAAATTTTACGGATAAATAAAACTCACCGTTTCAGTAACAGATTTTTCACCTTTTTGAATGGCTTTCCAGCCTGGCATATTCAATAAAATTTTTTCTAATTCTTTTTTACAGCCTGTGCAATTATCAAATGATGTTAAGAATTTTACTGCTGTTACAATTCCTTTGTCGTTAATGATGAGTTCAGCTTTAAATGCCTTTACATTTGTTTTCAGCATTTCGCTTTTATCAATTTCTGTTTTAATATAATCTTGTGGTTTTGCATAAGTATGGTTGGCGAATTCTGTTGTGTGGTAATACCCGTTTTCATCGCGCTTTGGTTGATTTACAGCACCGCCGTTAACAGTAGTTTGCGCATTAACTGTTGTTACATCGTCAGTCGCAACGCCTTCACCGCTGCTCTTATCATTGCGTCTTTCGTTTTTCGTCGAAGATTTTTTAGAATCTTTTCCACCGGCTAAACTATTGTTGTTTGCGGGAGCGCTTGCACTTGATTTTGTTGCAACGGTTTTTTCGTTCGCATCCATTTCTGATTCTTCATCTTTAGCTTTATTTTTTTCAGCAGCAGTAATTACAGGAGTCGCAGCAACATTTCCTGCGGGCGGACCTTGCTGCATTTTTGATTTATCTTCCAATTGTTTAAGATCATCCCCGCCTTTTGCTTCGGCCAATTTTGCAGGTTCGTTCGTAGTTTCCGGCTTCTTTTCTTTTCTGATCATGCGAGATGTTAAACCATCGTCTTTATCAGGCTGAGTTTTTGCACGACTGTCATCATTCCAATTATCTTTTGTTCCTGTTGCAGCTTTTTTTCCTGATTCAGCATTTGAAACCATATCATTAACCGCTCCGCCCTTACCTGATTTCTCAACTTCTTTAGCTTCAGCTTTTGGTTCTTCCTCCCGGGGAGGGGCAAGATCTGTTGGTTTGGCAACTTCGTTAACTGATTGTTCAGTGGTAACAGTATTACTTAACGCTAATTCTTTTTTCTCACTGCTTAAATAATTAAAAAGAAAAACACTTAAACCAACTATCAACACCAAACCTGCAGCCAGGCTCAAATAATAAAATCCGCTTCTTTTATTTTCTTTCTTAAAATATTTCTCATCAATTTTCTGATTGAGAGAATTTGCCAAACGCGTTGCTTCTTCAATATTATCCAAACTATCGAAACCTTCCAGCGCTTCTTTTTCAAAGTCATCCAGTCCGCTTGAATCGTTTGTATTCAATCGTTTCAATAGCTCTTCGCTATCCGAGGTATGTTTATTAAGCCCTTTGGCCATTTTGTAGTTCCTCAATTTTTAATTTCAAGTTCCGTTTTCCATTCTGGATATAACTCTTCACAGCGTTCGTATCATACCCTGTTATGTCCGTTATTTCGTTGTATGATTTGTTCTTATAATAGAACAGTATCACACATTGTTTTTGTTCTTTGTTAAGGCTGCTTAAAGCCATTTCCAATTGCAAAATAGTATTTTCTTTTTCGTCATGTTTAGTATTGAGATGAAAATCCTGCCCCGAATCCATAAAAAACACATTACTTTCCTTTAATTCTATGTCTTTTTTAAGTTGTACCGACTTCTTTCTCAGTTCCATTAAGCACATGTTCTTAGAGTAAGTATAAAGCCAGCTTTTAAAGAACTCTATCTTGTGTTTTTTAAGGTCGGAACTCAGTTTTTCGAAAATTTGCATTACAACATCCTGGGCATCATCTTCGTTTTTCAGATACTTAATACAAAGACCCAAAACCAGATGTGAATAACGCTTAAAAAGTATGCCTAAAAATACCGTATCACCGCCTTCAGCATAATGGCTAATAAGCTCATTATCACTTAGCTTGTTATATCCGGCATTGTACAGCATTTGCCACTAAAATTAGGCAATTTTACGAGGAAATTAACATAATATCGGGTTAATAATTATTAAATTGGATACGCCAATGGCAAATGCTATATTTGTGGGTTATGGTGGCTCGAAATTTGCCATCTGAACTTTAATTGGCCCGTTTTATAAAATATTTAGTAGTTTTTGTTGTCATAACCAGCAGTTTTGGCTTTGTCCAAACATTTGACACCAACGCTAAAATTAAGGCTGTATTCCTTTACAATTTTACCCGTTATTTTGAGTGGCCCAGCGCTAAAAAATCCGGCAATTTCATTATTCAGGTTGTTGGAAAAAATGAAGCGCTGATAAAAGAACTTACTAAAATGGCAGAGAGTAAAACGGTTGGTGCTCAGAAAATGGAGATCGTTAATACAGCTGAATTCGATGGTAACTCAAAACCACACATGTTGTTTTTGTTGCCGGATGTTAGTAAATCATTGGGCGACGCATCAGCAAAATTAAAAGGGAAAGGCGCATTAATTATTGCTGAAAATGCAGGTGCTGCAAAAGGTGGTGCAGCAATAAACTTTGTGATCATTGAAAACAAACAAAAATTTGAATATAGTAAAAACAGCGCTGTAAAGGCGGGACTTAAAACCAGCGAGGATTTTAAGGCTTTAGCAATTGCGGTCGACTAAAATGAATACAACAAAAGTGAAATATTTACTCATCCTGTTAAGCTTAATGCTTAGTGCGGTTTCGTTCTCACAAATTGAGAAATTGGAACGCGTCATGAATTGCATTAAAGCAAAGGATATTAATTGTGCTAAGAGCGCAGTTGATTCCGCATTCATGTCGGCCGAAGTACGTGCTGATGCACAAGCTTGGTATTACCGCGCTTTTGTTTATTACGAACTAGCGAAGAAAGATAAATTTAATATCAACTCAGCTGCTCGCGATACATCTTTGAATTCAATTCGCATTTCGAATAATTTAAAACCGGAGCCGGCTGTAATTGAAGGTAACAAAGGAATTTTGAAAAAACACGCTGAAGGTTATTACAACATGTGTATCCGTTATTTATACGATTCGATTAATTACGAGAAAAGCAGCTTAGCATATAAAAAACATAAAGAACTTTATATTTTGGTGGATACGGGGTTTGTTTTCAAATCAAAAGACATAGAATATTATTCGGCAGTTGGTTCTTTTTATGCAGATCTGTTTAACAACAATAATACAAAAGCAGAATACGGTGAAATAGGAAAACTAGCCTTGATGAAAGTTTTAGATCTTGATCCTAAAAACGTAAGCGCAACATTTAATCTCGGTATCATTTATTACAATCAGGGTGTTAATTTAATTAACTCGATGGATATTGATACTCCTCTCGATAAACTCGAAGTCATTCAAGACAACTCAACAAAATTATTTAAACAATCCTTGCCGTTCATGAGTAAGGTTAATCAACTCGATCCTAAAAACCTTAAAGCTTTAGAAAGTTTAAGACAAATTTACCAGGCCTTAAACGATACCGAGAAATCATTGGAGTTTAACAAGAAATTAGAAGACGCTAAAAAAGGAAATTAGAACAGGATGGCATTCAGATTTACTATTGGAAGAAGGATTGGAACGGGTTTCAGCACCTTGATAGGACTGACAGTTGTTGCATTTATTTTAACCCTATCTACGGTAACTGAAAGTAAAAAGAAAACGGAAGAAGTGGTTGAGCAAGTGGCGCCGAGTATTGCCGCGTTAAAAGAATACCGTTTTTTATTACAGCGTTCGCAAACCCTTATTTCCAAATGGTATTACAGTAAAAACGTAAATGATGCAGGGCGCGGTGAATTAAAAGATTTAATTCAAATTGATTATGATAAACAATCCAAGGAGCTTAGGGAATTGTCAAAAGGTTGGAAAAGTAGTGAAGAAATAAAAGCCTTGCGCCAAATAACGAGTAAAACGGAAGCTTTATTTATGATCTACCAGCAGGATATTATGATACCGTTAAATTCATTGGAGTCTTACGAAGATGTTTCCATTATTTTCCCGGCGAAAGATGCTTTGGATAATGCTGAGGAAAATTTAAAATCTCTTTACGTGCATCTCGAAAAATTAATCACTGCTAAACAAAAAGCTTCGCAGTCGTTGAAAGAACAAATGTTTTCTTCATTCGATTTTCTTGAACGCTTTGTTCAGTTGATAGGAATTACATTGGTGTTAGGCGGAATTTTAGTAGCGTTTTTTACAGCGCGCTCCATTGTTAAACCGGTGCAGGAACTTAAGAAAATGTTATTGTCAATGGGCCTTGGTGTTTTACCGAAGGAGCGCATTGATTCCCGTAATGATGAGATCGGTGAAATGGGAGGCGCACTCAATAACTTAATTGAATCAATGGAAGGCACAACCGAATTCGCGAAGCAAACGGGTTCAGGTAATTTCGACGCATCATACAAACCATTAAGCGAACAGGATAGTTTAGGATTAGCACTCGTGAAAATGCGGGACGACTTAGCCGAGAACGAACGTTTCCTCGAGCAAAAAGTTGTGGAACGTACAGAAGAGGTTGTCCGTCAGAAGGAAGAAATTCAAAATAAAAATGGTGAGTTGGAAATTCTCTATAAACAAGTAACGGATAGTATTCATTACGCGAAACGTATTCAGGAAGCAATTTTACCGCCGCCGAATTTATTCGAACAATTATTGCCAAACTCTTTTGTATTATACAAACCCAAAGATATTGTAAGCGGTGATTTTTATTGGTTAGATAAAAAAGCGGAGAGTATTTATTTTGCTGCTGTTGATTGTACCGGTCACGGTGTACCGGGAGCGTTCATGAGTATCGTAGGTTCAAATTTATTGAAGGATGCAGTGCAGAACACAGATCTGTATGCCCCATCTGAAATAATGGATAAACTAAACGAAGGTGTTGCATCTACTTTGCATGTTGGTATTACTGAAAAGCAAACCAAGGATGGTATGGATATGACGCTTTGCGCTCTCAATTATAAAAAATTAGAATTGCAATATTCTGCTGCGTTTAATCCATTGTATATTATCCGTGACGGGCAATTGATACAACATAAGGCTGATAAATTTCCGGTGGGTGCTTTTGTTGGTGAGAAACGGAAATTCACCAATAATAACATTAAGTTAAAAAAAGGCGATATGGTTTATATTTTCTCTGATGGTTACGCTGATCAGTTTGGCGGACCTAAAGGAAAAAAATTCATGGCAGGCAATTTCAGGAACTTATTATTGGAAGCAAGCAAAATGCCATCCGATCAGCAAAGACAGAAATTGGACAGTACTATTGAGGGCTGGAGAGGGCAATTAGAGCAGGTTGACGATATATTAATTATTGGTATTAAAATATAATTTAAACGGTCGAAAATAACTTTGCATAACAGCAGATATAAGTTATTTTTGCGATGATTATCCCGAAGGGAAGCCTTCGGCTTAAAACAAAAAATGGCGCAGTTTGATTTGATAATGCCTAAAATGGGCGAGAGTGTTGCGGAAGCAACTATCATTAAGTGGACCAAAAATGAGGGTGATACTATTAAAATTGATGAAACAGTTTTAGAGATAGCCACCGATAAGGTGGACAGCGAAATTCCTTCACCGTTTGAAGGTACTTTGATCAAAAAATTATTTAAGGAAGGTGATGTTGTTCAGGTAGGAACTGTTATCGCGCAAATTTCTTCTGAAGCAGGCACGAAAGTTTCTGAAACCCCAAAAACAAATACACCCGAAGTAAAAACTGCAGTTGTCGCCGAAACAAAAATGGCACCTGTAACTTCTGTAACTGAAAAAGTTGATTTCAGTAAATCAGAAAAATTTTATTCACCATTGGTAAAAAATATTGCCAAAGAAGAGGGCGTGAGTTTGAATGAATTAGATTCTATCAAAGGCAGCGGACAAGGCGGCCGTGTTACCAAATCCGATATTTTGGCTTATTTACCCAATAGAAATAAACAAGGTTCAACAACAACACAAACAACAAGCACAAAAATACAAAATGATTCTTCAGTAAATATCAACCGTCCGGCTGTTTCTGTAAATGCAGGAGATGAAATTATTGAAATGGACCGCATGCGTAAACTGATTGCTGATCACATGGTAATGAGCAAGCATGTTGCGCCGCACGTTACATCTTTTGTTGAAGCTGATGTAACTAATTTGGTTTTGTGGAGAGATAAAACCAAAAAAGAATTTGAAAAACGTGAAGGCGAAAAATTAACATTTACACCCTTATTCATTGAGGCTGTTGCAAAAGCTATCCGCGATTTCCCAATGATAAATGTGTCGGTTGACCAAACCGGAACGAAAATAATCAGGCGTAAAAATATTAACATCGGAATGGCAGCAGCCTTACCGAGCGGTAATTTAATTGTTCCTGTTATCCGTAATGCTGATGAAAAGAATTTATTGGGCATTACAAAAGCGGTTAACGATCTTGCCGGCAGAGCACGCGCCAATAAATTAGTACCTGATGAAATTTCAGGCGGCACTTTTACTATTAGTAATGTTGGTAATTTTGGCAACATTATGGGAACCCCAATCATTAACCAGCCTCAGGTTGCTATTTTAGCGGTTGGTTCCATTAAGAAAAAGCCGG
>DATMPR010000226.1:0-3037 GCA_035567575.1 Bacteroidia bacterium | reverse complement strand
TATTTTTTTTAGTCTGTAATAAAATAGCTCCCTTACTCGCGAGCTTATCGGTACCCCTTCCGTTTTTAAAAAATATTTGTTTCACAACAGTCAGGGCTGTTTTGCTCAAAACCCAAACGCCGGAATTAATTTTTAAAAAACAGCTTTTTGCGGGATCTCCTGATTCATAAGGGAATTTTTCTTTAAGGCCTTCTCTTATTATGACTCTTGAGCGGGCATCAAATGCTTCTTCAAAAACTATTACATCTACATTTTCATTTTTCAGACTTTCAACAATTTCCTTAGCTCTTTGCTCCTGTCCGGAATGAATTATGAGATGCGGTATCATGTAAATATTCCATGATAAAATTCTCAGCTCAACGTTTTGATCTGGTTGATCACCGCATTGAGCGAACGATAGCGATGAAATAAATAAAAAGCTTATTGATGCTATAACACTATTCGATATATGCTTAAACAATTTCATTTTTTCTTTGATTTCATACTACAAAATTGGGGCACGAACCTTTCTTTAATACTATTAGCAAATTATTAAATGCACATTAAATAATTATCTAGATGCTCTTTTGACGTTAGGAAAATGTGTTATTGAGAGGGAAAATATTTATTAACCGTTACCGAATTGTTTCCTGTTATAATGCTGCAGCTCATAACAGATCACTGTTGATAAGATTAATATTTTGGAAAATGTCATTTTAATTTTTTTGTAACGAGTAAAATCTATGTTAACAGGCGGTAACCGGACCGTTACTTTGTAATATAATTTAGAAACAAATAGATTTATTAAACGTTAAGGATATGCCGAATGCCTTTTCTTTGAACGTAAATTTTAAAATTCTTGCACTTAACATTTGTGCTAAACTAATTAAGATGAGTTTAAGTCTAAAGAGAGGTTATTTCGCTGTAAATTTTTTGCTGAGCATTTTTAACCCAATTTTGAAAGGCGGGGTTTGAATAATTATAATCGGAAGCATAGTTAACTAATTTACTCAGATCAAAACTATCTGCATAAATTCCTGCACTTGCTTTATAAGCGTCTCTTGAATTACAAAACTGTTCGAAGTGACCTTTTATCGGGACCATTAATACCGGCTTGCCTAAATACATTGCTTCACAAACCGATTCAAACCCTGCGGTGGTAGCCAGACCGTTAGCCCCTGCCATTTTTTCAAGAAAAAGTTTATCGTTTATAGCATGCACAAAAATCATTTCTTTATTATAGTCAAAATTTGCTTCAATGAATTTCGGATTATCTGTAAAACAATGTAATTCTATTTGGGGATGTCTTTTATGCCATTCAACAATTTCTTCAAAGTATCCGTTATTTACAAGATAAATTAAAAAATAGTTTTTTACCTGTGCTGAAAGTTTAAACAGATCGTCTCTTAATAAGGGTGGCAAAACAGTAACATTATTTAATGTGCTTTCTATTTTGTAAAACGAAAGAGCTAATTTTTTTTTAGATCGCGATGCGGTTACCCTGGTGAAAAATTTGATCGCCTGCCGGTCTAACCAAAATCCTTTTGGAAATTCAAATTCCGGATGCAAATAAATATACTGATGCGCAATGCAGATCAAAGGAATGTTTGGCTTATTGAAACGGTAATACAAACCAATTAGCAGATCAAAAAAATTAATAACGGCATCAGGTTTTTCTCTTTTAATTATTTCGTCAATCGTCTTTAAACTTTTCCGGAAAGTTTTTAATTTTCTGAAATTGTGAATTACGGATTTGGTTAAATTGATCGACTTATTTTTTTTATCGGTTAAAAAATTCGGACTTTGAACCTGAGTGATCGGTGCTTTAACGCGTTCAATAAAAAAAGTGGGGATGTCCCGTTGCCCGCTGGAACCTAAAATAATACCGCATACTTCATGGCCATTTTCAATCAGTAACTCGCATAAAGTCATGGCTTGGGTTACATGACCTCTTCCTTCGCCCTGTACAACTAACAAATATTTTTTTTTCATTGGCCTTGTAATGTTACTCCCGGAGGTAAGATATTATCAATGTCTTTTTTAATCGCAGCCTTTTTAGCAGCTTCTTCTATTTTTAACCAATCGTGATAGTAAACTATTTTCCAATTGCCTTCAAAATCTTCAACTAACGCAGTAAGACTTTCAACCCAATCACCGGAGTTTAAATATTCGATTCCATTGATTGTTTTTACAACAGGCTGATGAATGTGTCCGCATATAATTCCATGACACTTTCTTGTTCGTGCTACTTTAACAAGTTCTTTTTCGTAATCATCGATAAAAGATACTGCCGACTTAACTTTTGCTTTTACTGCTTGTGAAACTGAATAATACGGTAAACCTCTTTTTTCCCTATAAGTATTATAATGATGGTTAAACCATAGCAGGAAAGTATAACCTACATCGCCCAGCTTTGCGATCCATTTTAATTTGGAAGTAATGCTATCAAACATATCGCCATGTGTTACGAAATATTTTTTCTCAACTCCAAAATGGATATAATATTTTTTGATTTGAAATCGGCCAAATGTAAAGGGAATCATTTCTTCTAAAAAATCGTCATGATTACCCCGGAGATAAATTACATCGCATTTGTTTTTTGAAGTAAGGCTTATAATGTGTTTAAAGAAGTTGGTATGTTGTTTTCTCCATTTGCCTGATTTTTTTAATTGCCAACCATCAATAATGTCGCCATTTAATATTAGGGTATCACACTTATGGCGTTTTAGAAACTGAGTAACCTCTTTTGCTTTCGAGGATTGTGTACCAAGATGGATATCTGAAAGTACAATGGTTCTGTAGTAAGTCTTCACGTTATAAGGGTTTTACAAATTTTCCCTTTTAACATGATATCAACATTAGTTAGAATTTACTGTATAGTTATTAAATGCGCTAAAAAGTTTACGCAAAGTAAATTTTATATTTTCTTACAGTTAATACTGAACTAACATTTGAATTGAATAAATCGTATGAAAATTAAATAAACCATAAGATTCAGGTAATATTTAAAATATATAGGAGAAAATTTATAAACTTAATTTAGCAGCACTAAATGCAA
>DATMPR010000225.1:0-6379 GCA_035567575.1 Bacteroidia bacterium | reverse complement strand
AACTTGAATTATAGGCTATTGTAATAATATCTGCATTTCCGGTAGCAGCTTCGCTATAACCTGTTACGAAAACTGTGCCACCGCTTATACAAATAGAATTGGCTTTATCATTTAAACTTGCGAAATCATAAGTTGCGATATTCACTTGTGCGCCTGTTGAGTCAAATTCAAATACGGCAAAATCTTTTTGACCGGAGACCGTAACGTATCCCGCCAAATAAACGTGCCCGGTTACACGGTCAATGACCGATGAAACACCTGTTGCGGAAGTACCGGAAAGACCGGTTGCAGTAGTTGCAAAATCAAGGTTAGGATAGACTGGTGTTACTTGTGCATTTAGATTCATTCCAAGAATGAGGCTAATGGCAAATAAAAAAATTTTCTTTTTCATTGAAATAGGTTTTTAAATGTTAGTTTTAGTTTCCAAGTACATTTTTAAGTAAAGACCTGTGAGAGTACTGGCAGGTAAAAAAGCCTTTTTTGAGAGCTGCTTTTTATTTTTGTTCAAATACTATAAATTACCCGTCATTTACACAAAAAGAGCTGTATTCTTCTTTGGGTAAATTGGATATTTTTTTAAAAAGAGATTTTCCTTCCCTATTTAACACGACTTCAAATTCAAGTATTTTTTGATATACCCATATTTTAGTAAAATCTTCTTCGTTATAATTTTCAAAAAGTTCGATAATTGTTTCAACTTTAAATTCAATTAGGATGTTTTTTATTTCGTTTGATATTTTTAATTCTTTTATAGGTGTATTTAAAAATTTATCGCTCCCATACTCATCAGCCATTCGTATAATAGTCGTTGCAAAACCAAAAGCTAACCAAAATTGAAATTTAGTAAAGCCATTTTTTAATTTACATAGTAACTGTTCGACTTCATTTACTGTTTCACTTGAAACGCTCTTTAGATTTTCAATTGAAAATTTATTTAAGATAAAACTATTAGCAAGGGCAATTTCTTTTTCATTTAAAAAGCAGTCATCAGATTTAATCCAAGCGCACCAGAATTTAATATAAGGTTGTGTATGGTATTCTAGCTCACCCAATTTGTTTTTGAGAGCTTTCCTTATTCGGTATGTATGTATAAAACTCGGGCGCACAATCCTATTGTCACACCCAAAGGAACCGCGAAGCTCCCACGATATGAACAGTAAGAAGTACGCCCTTTCGGGCGCTCTCTCACTGACCATCATATCGTATTAAAATTTCGCGGTTTTTTGGGCGAATGATTTCAGTTTAAAAACGCATTATATCTTTTTTTTACTTTTTTCTATCTATATGTTTCTTTTTTTAAGTATAGCTAAATGTACAAAAAAGATTTACTTTTATTTTATATTTATTACTCAGTAAGGTTAAGCGATGTTTATGAGCTGTGCAAGAGTAGAAATACCCCTTTTAAAAAAAAGGTAATTCTACCCGAAAAAAGTAACTAAACTTTTTTAGAGGATTGGCTTTCAAATAAGTACAAAGCTCAGGCATTTTAAAAAGCGGTAAAAATCCCAAAGACCGTTGAGCCAACTGCATATAATAGCGAGTGAGATTATAGATAAACTTACTGAGAATTAAAAAAGCGGATTTCATATTGAAAACCCAGATATTCTCCTTTTAAATCAAAAAATTCAGAAAATCATCTATAACCTTGCTGTTTTTTTGAGCTGTTTCAGTCCCAAGTGCTTTAAGTCCGAGCAGATTTTGTTGTGTTGCGTTATCCATATCGGGGCTTACATCAATAGGCATTTCAGTATTAATTCTTAAATATTGGTTCGGCGATTTTACTGCGCTGTACATTTGCTTTAACTGGTAATCTACGACATCTGAAACACCTGACATCATTATATCTAAGAGTGGTCTTATCCATTTAGCTTCTCCCCAATTTTTTACGTCATTATAATCATAGGCTTTTCGTACATATCCTGTCCCTAATGAAAGGATCACCATTTCTTTTGCCGTTTTATCGAATCTATTATAAGCTTCGGCATACGCGCATAATGCAGGATTATTTGCAAATACCCCTCCATCAATTAAAGGATAAGTAACATTGGTCAATGATTTAACTTGCGAACACTCAAAATAGGTAGGAGCTGCCGAGGTTGCTCTCGCAATATCTTTTGCATAATAATCATAGGAAATATCTTTTACCGCATCGTGCTGTGCAAAAAAATGTGCATTCCTTCTTTTTATGTCATAAGAAGTAATAAGGCATGGTTTTAATAACTGACTAAGCTTTGTTTCTCCAAAGTAATCATTCAAGGCTTTTTCCAATTCGTCGGCAGGGTATTTCTCATCTAGCAAACCAGCGACACTTTCGATTTTATGCAATATCGGAATACTAAATATTTCGTTTCCTCTTTCGAGGTAAAGGTCAACTACTTTTTGTGCATTGAATTTTGGTCGCTTCGGATCTTTTGAATCAGGGCATAGATAGGCAATAGTCAAAATTCCGCCTGTACTTGTCCCAACAATTAAGTCAAAAAAATCAGCTATTCGTGCATTTGGGTTTTTTGTTTTTGTTTTTAGTTTTTCTTCGATTGAAACTAAAATTTGTCCGGGAATTATTCCCCGTATTCCGCCTCCGTCTATCGACAGGATTCGGAAAGGTTTTGTTTTTTTTAGCATTTTGAATGTTTTTAATGAGTTTATAAAATTAATTAATTCGTTATGAGTTCTACAAATGAATAACGGGCTGGTGATTTGTCGTTCTTACAATTATTACCCCATTATCTACATTTGAAACTGAAATGAGATTGCCCGTTTTAAATCCCCATTTTTCAAGCCATTTGCCAGTTAAGCGGATTTCGGGTTTTAGTTTAGCTCCATTGAATTGCCGTACATATTTACCGTACACTTTAAGGTTTCGTTTTTTGTTATTTGCCATATTTTTAGTCTTTATAAGATTAGGTGTTTAAGCTGTTCTATTTTAAAAAAAGCCTCCTTTAAATTGTTCGATGAACTAATAGTTCCCTCTACCAAAATCAAAAAGCCTTCATATCACCGGATTTGAAGGCTTTTTTGTTCGATTCTCACTCTGTTCCATTTTTTCTTTTTTGTCTCCCATCTTTGCTAATCAACTTCTTTGGCAAGTTCGAACTCACTTTTCCTTTTTTGTTTTGTTGAATTTTTTTAGGCTATAGCTAAAACTTTTATGTTGAGTCTTCTTATCTTATTCCTTTAGAAAAATCAATATTAACCTTTAAAATTTAAAAAAATGAAACACGCTGTTATTTCTCCATGCGAGTATGATTTCTCCACCGCAGTTCAAAAACTAAACAATTGTTTAAAACAAAAACGGCCAAAAGTTTTTAATCCCTTTTGGATAAAAGCAAATGCAGGAAATTTATATGAATATTTCTATGAGTTTGTTCAATTACCCGCAGGAGGCATAGATTGGGATTTTATTACGGTTCACCTTGATACTCCGTTTCAAAAAAGATGGAAGTCATCTGTTGAAAATTCTAATCCTTATGAGAGTCAAAAAGAGGTAAACGGGATTCTTGTGGCTTACCAAAAAGAATTATACATGCTTTATGCGCCCAAAAATAAAGAAGAAAAACTAATGCAAGACCGGGTTATTATTCAGCTTGTAAGGCTTGCACAAAGGGGTAACTCAATTGCAAAGGAAAAAGTGATGGATTGCGTCTCTTTTGTTATTTACGAATGGATGGAAAGCTCAAGGTATTTGAAACGTTGGAAGAATTATTCAAATGAAATTCCCATCAAGGTCGAATTGTGCATAAAGAACTACCGTTACAGTGGCAGTTTTATGAAATACCTTTACATGACTTTGTATTATTCCGCAAGGGGCTTGAGAACAATTTGTTCCATAGACGAGCCAATGGGTAAACGGAATAAGACCCGCTTGGAGTACATTGCTCACGAAGATTAAGGTAGCGCGATTGAATAAGTCGGGTTTTTTTATATGTTTATCTTACCGTTAACAACAAAAACCTGAAAAGACAAGTAAGAAGAAATATTGACAGGTTCCCGAGTGATTTTATGTTTGAATTGACAAAACTGGAACACGATTCTTTAAGGAGCCGAAATAGCTCCTTAAAGAATTGGATTTAATTCCAAATAATGCGTATGATGCAATAAAATAATCGGCAATAACTTTGTTTATCGGAATACAAGAAATGGGTAATTAATCTAATCAAAGTACATTATTACGTATGAGAAATTAAATTGTTTCTCTTCTTTAGTAAATCGGTTGATAGTTTAAGTTGAGCAGTAATTTTCTATTCCACCTTGATAAACTTTTGTTTGGTTAGCACTTCTTTATCTTGTGTCGCAATTTCTATCATATAAATACCCGGCTGTATATCGGTGGCATCGAGGTGCAACTGTGAAACACCATTCGCAATTGAATTTTTATAAGATTTTACCTTTTTGCCATAAGAATCATAAATAGTCAGCGTAACTTCCTTAGGCGCTTTTGAATCTATACTTACAGTAAACAAGTCTTTCACAGGATTAGGAAAAATACCTGAAACCATCAGCTCGCCGTCATTGGAACCCAACACTATAATATTTGTGGAACTCCTGTTACCGTTATTCTCTACACTTGTTATTCTATAATAATTCAATGTTCCCAGGGCGGTAGTAGCGTCACTAAATTTATATTTAGATGGCATATTATTGGCGCTGACCTTGGAAATTTCAATAAAATTCTCAGCGTCTGCTGACCGTTCTATTGAAAAATATTTAAGATTTTCTTCCTGAGCAGTTTCCCAATATAAATTGTTCACACGATCTATCCGTTCACCATAAAAATTCTTATATCCTATCGGTAAAGCAATGCAAACTGAAGAAGCACATGGAGAAGTAAACCTGTATGCCGTATTCGTCATGCTCCAATTGGTCGGATAATTATGTGCTACCATATTCACAGGAGGAATATAAGTCAATCCATCGAAGCTTGTCAGACCCAAAATAGCCGAACCCGAATTCCAACCGGGGCAAACGCCTTTATTACCCACATGAATTTCAATGTTATTTGATGTTTCAAACAATTTGATCTGGCCGGTATAATAAATGCTCGGGCTGCTTGTGAAGCATGAAAACATAGGCACGTTTTCAAACGACACAACAAACCGCCTGTTAGGTGAAACACCCAAAGTGGCATAGCGGATAACTCCCCCCACCGCAGGGTCAATATCCTGCCACGGGGCGTTAACTGCATTTTGGGGCAAAGTTGTAGTATTTACCTGGGAAGGGGCAGCGGCTGTGTTTTGCCAACCAGTTGCAAGTCCTGGAGCAGCATACTGGTTAAAATAAATGTTTGGGAAACAGGGCACTGCATCAAAAACAAAAGAGCCGTTAGAGGCAATATACCCCCCCGAATGCTGAACCCCTGCATAGCAAAAAGAGAAACCTAACAAGGCGACAGAGTTGTAAAGAACATCATCGGTACTTGGAGTAAGAGTACCTACAAAGACGTCAAAGTTATAAGGTATAGACGTGGCTGCATATGTTGACAATGCACATGTAGGCCCACCTACTACAGGGGCACTTATACTAACATTATACCCGTTACAGGCTGGGGCTGGCCACGAATCGATTACAAGAAAATAAGGGAGGCCGGCTGTAACATTTACACACATACTCTGATTCCCGGAAAAACTTGATATACCTATCAAACTTCCTGCACAAGAGCCACCTGCGTTTGGACAACCCTGGTAAAGCATAACTCCTGCTGAGCTTCCTGAAGTTGAATAGGTAATTGTTATTTGTCCACTGGTAGTTGGTGTAAAAGTATAGATCACATCTTCACCGCCAAGGTACAAAGTATTTCCGCAAACGCTGGTAACCATACTGGGCGTTAAGTCATCGCCTGCCCCGCAGGTAGTAGTTCCTGTAATGGAATAAGGTAATGTAATTGGCGCTACCCCGCAAAGGCCACACATGCCGGAAGGTGTGATGGACGTACCTACAGGTGTGCTCGTAGATGTGAATACTCCGCAACTTACAACGCACTGATAAAATGTATTGGATGTTACATTAGCTGTTGCAGTGTTTGCTGTTGCACCCGGAATATTTGCCCACGGACCAGCAGCCGTTGGGCCTGATTGCCATTGAAAACTATACCCGCAGCTAATAACACCGTTTAATGATAAAGTAGTGGTAAAAGCAGAACACCTGACATTAGGCGTAGCAACGGTTGTTCCCGTTGGCGGGGCACCTGTACAACCTGTAATATTTAAATCATAAGGATTGCATGTCGGAGCCGGCCATGAATCAAGCACCAAGTAATAAACTTGTCCCGCTGTAACATTTACGCATAAACTTTGGTTACCGGCCGCACTTTGCGCATTGCCAACACAGGTACCTCCTGAAACCGGACAACCCTGGTAAAGCATAGCGCCCATAAATGAACCGG
>DATMPR010000224.1:0-4844 GCA_035567575.1 Bacteroidia bacterium | reverse complement strand
GCTTTTTGAGTAACAAATTTAAAACTGGTTGGTTCATATATAAGATTTTCAAACTGCTCCAGTTCCTCACTTGAAAGCCGTTCCTTATAAGTTTTAGGAATAGTTGGAAGCTGATAGATTTTAAAAGGGTAAATATCAGGTGTTATTATACCCTCACTTATCGCATCATTAAAGATAGCCCTAAGTCTTTTCATAATTGTATGGACTGAGCCAATACTCCTTGTTTTCTTTTCCTTTGTTATCTTTTTTGACAGGAGGTATTTTTCATATTTCTGCAAAAATGCCTTATCTATTTCCCGAAAGTCTAAACTGTCTCGCTTTAGATTGGCTTTAATAAATTCAACAAGGTGGTTTTTCGCAGTAACATATCCTTTTTGATTTTGGTAATTGTCAGCCTCCCCGTATTCCTTAATACACTTGTCCATATAATCTATAATGTTTTTTAGATTGTATGGGGCTTTTACGGCAGTAATAACCTGTTCCTTGCTGACATATCCAAAAACCTCTTTCTTTTCATTATAGGTCTTTCTAAAGCTGTTTAACTTTTTTTCAAGTTGATTGTTTTTATAAGTTGCCTCCTTATCTTTTGAAGTAATCCACTTACCCCATGTTAAGGCTCTTTTTTTAGTTTTAGAGCCCGAAACAGATTTCCATGTTCCAAAATATTCATTTTTACAGAAAACTTCTGTCTTTACTTTTTGGCGCTTACCATTTTCTCTGATAATAATAAACACTTCATACAAACCTTCTTTATTAGGTTTGTCATTTAGTTCCAGTCTGAATTTTATCTCACTCATGTTAATATTAGCCCCTATTGGGCTACTGCAAATATACAAATTTTACGGGCTATTTACGGGCTATTTGTTAAATCTTTAGAAATTGATAGAAACTCATTTTTATTTTTAAAGTACTAATATACAGTAGTTTAAATACAATTAGAGACAAATAGAAACATTAGGATAATACTATATTTTAGCCCCGTACGGGCTACATTCAAAACCATCCATTACCGGATGGTTTTTTGTTTATACACATAATAAGAACAATGATCCATTGTATTAAACAATTTAACCCAAACCTAGGCAAAGCACTCCTTTATTATAATTCACTGTTTAATTCAAAAAGAATAGGCTTGAAGAGAGCTTCCGGCATATAAATAAGTATATAATATTATCGCAACCTTATTTAAATAAGTAATAATGTGCTTTGGGGGATTTTATCTTTCTTGACTTTTTGATGTTTTCTATTGGGGATTTAAGTATTTCTATTATGGAAAAACAGGTTTTTGGATGATTTACCAATGAAATTTATCCGCTTTTAACCCATGGGGCAGATTTCCCCCAGTAAAAAAATGTTATGAACAAAAAAAAGGTCTTTCAGAAGTAAAAAAATACAGGTGCAGAAAACCATTTTTCATTGGGGAAATGTCAAAAAAAACACAAAATTACCAATGAAAAAAATTGCTCTTCATTGGCGACTTGTTACTATTTTGTTAATAGTATTATTGAGTTTCCCTCTCAAAAATTTTTGCGGATACAAGTAAATCTCTATTTTTGAGTCATAATTAATAAAAACAAAACCTTTTATCATGGCTAAAAAAGCAACAAAGAAAAAAGCAGCTCCTAAGAAAGCAGCTAAGAAAAAAGCAGCTCCTAAGAAAGCAGCTAAGAAAAAATCAGCAAGAAAGCCGAATGCAGCTTTCATGAAACCATTAACTCCTAGCTCGGCATTAGCTGATGTTATCGGAAGCCAAATGCGTCCAAGAACAGAAGTAGTTAAAAAAATCTGGGATTACATTAAGAAAAACAACTTGCAAGACAAGAAAAACCGTCGCATGATCAATGCTGACGCGAAGTTAAAAGTAGTATTTGGCGGAAAAGGTCAGATCTCTATGTTTGAACTTGCAAAAGTTCTTTCTAAACATGTAAAATAATCTTACAGTTTGAAATAAAAAATCCTCCGAGAAATCGGGGGATTTTTTTTTGCCTGACTTCGAATGCGCTCAATAACCGCCACCTTCAAATGGTATTTGTTTTGCGAAAATAATCCGGTGCCTGAGCGAAGCCGAAGGCACTTCCATAATTCGGCTTTGATCATGCTCGATCGCCCCCCACTTTTAGTATTCCACAATAACCGCATCACTAATGATTCCCTCTGCCCCATTGGTGAAAACAGGTTTAATTCTGTATTCGTAAATGTTACTGATGCTTACAGTTGCATCCGTGAACTCAACTATATTTGATGGAAATGTTTTAATAATGGTTAATATTCCGCCTTTTTTGCAGCGGTATAAAATAAATTTTTCTACTTGTTTCTCACTGTAATTCCAATTAAGCTTAACGGTTTTTAATTTGCGGTCGACTTCAAACTTTATATCCGCTAATTTTTTGCGGTAACCGGTTTCGAATTTTATGTAAGGGTTGTTGGAAACGCTTATGTTATCATTGTCATCACTCACCAATAAACGATATTTGTATCCTGTTCCTAATTCAACAATCGTATCCAAAATCTCTTTTAAACTATCTTTCGCACTCCATTCTTTTATTTTTGTTTCTTTTTGCAGCAATTCTGTACTTCTGTATAAAACATAATATTTTACATCTTCACTATTGCTGTTTATCCAATTCACTTTTATTCCATTCGGTTTTACTTCTAAATTGGTTAGTATAGGTTTGGCCGGCGCAATGGTGTCAGGACGTTTTACTTCTATCGGCTTACACTTCTCAGAATTATTATAACGTTTATCAGTTGCTATTACAGAATAATAAATGTTCTTAGTTAACGTTTTTAAATTTAGTTTATCGCTATATTTTGGTTCGCGCGTGAACTCTTTGTTGATCTGGACAAATTCCTCATGCAGTGCATTTGCTTTTAAAATTTTGTATCCCCTTACATCCGGTTCAGGATTTTTATACCAGCTTAAAGTTACATTACCTTTTATATCAACGGTTGCTTTTAATCCTTTTGGCGGCGATGGAGGAATTGTATCGCTGATCAAAGCCAAGTAAGAATAGGAATGCAAAGTATCGCCTCCATAACTAATTGCTCCGGCTTTATAATAATTGCTCGACTCAGGTTTATCATCAATAAAATCTGCCGGCTTTACTGAACTGAATATTTTTTCATAAGGGCCTTTATCTTTTTTTGCTCTTACAACAATATATTCCTTTGGTTTTTCATTTTCCTTTTTATCCTGCATTCTGAAATGTATAAACACTTTTTGATTTTGAATGACTTTAATACTATCTATAACCGGAAATGAATTTAAAGACTCATAACCAATTGCCGAAACGATATTAGAACCATCCGATTCTTCACCGAAATGATTAATACCTTTGACCCGATAATAGTATTTTTCTTTTACGGTGGGAAATGTATCTACATAAAAAATAAATTGTTTGTTTTTCTCGAACTGAGATGCTAATAAAATAACCGGAGATCTGTTTAATCTTTGATAGATCATACTGTCTTTTGAGCGCTCGACATTATAACCTGTGTAACTTTCAGTAAAGTCGGCAGCTTTCCATTTTAATTTTACACTCTTGTTTTTGAAGATCCCGATGAGATTATTAATGTTTACATTTTTAGAAAGCCGCGCGGCATTTACAGAGATACTTCCCGGAACAAGTTTCATAGAGGGAGGCATTCCGTTTATTTCAATTTTGTATGTATGCTTTTTTGATCTGTCAAAATTTTTATCGCTGTAAAACAATCCGCAGGCTTTAGCAATTCCCGGATCAAAATTACAACTCAGCAATAACATATTGTAAACCATTGCTTCGCTATTTTCTTTTTCCTTTTGAGGGAGGTTAGCTTTTCCTTTATTTTGGTACAGAGCATTAACCGCAAAAATTGCATTGTCGCCTTTCTTCAAAAGTGAAAGCCAAATTGTATCTTCTTTTTGATATGGTTTTAAAGCTGATTCCAAAACAATATTATTTCCGGCTTCATCTATTCTTGTGATCTTATACCCATTTTTATTCGCAAGATCAAACATTTGTTTATTTGCCGGAGCCCAACGCAATAAGATCTCATTTTGTTTTACAAATGATTTAATATAAACAACATCATTTTGAGATCCAACATTCAGAGTTATGGATATTAAAAAAATAATAAGATAATTATTTCCGAATATATAGTATTTCATTCTCAATTTACAATTACACAATCGCTCCCATACTCGTAATCATAATTAAAACTACCTGAGACTTTTCCCAGAATATTATAGTAACATCCAAATTGTCCTGATAAATAAACCGGCTTCGGCATTTTCCCGCTTACAATAGCTGCTACACCCGCATCGAAAACAGTAAAATTAAAGTTTTTACAAAAACAATATTTCTTAGCGCAATCACAACCGGGCACCCACTTAATATCACCTCTTACACCAACACTTCCTTGCAAATAAATATACATACTGCCGCTTGCAAGCCAGCCATTCATTCCAACTTTTTGTCCGCTGCCCTGACATGTTGCATTTCCATAATTCATTAGCATCAGATCAAAACCGCTTCCGAAATTAAAACCGCCGTACACCTGGAAAAAATCCAGTCCAAACTCTTTGTAAACATTAGAATATATCTTAGCGCCTGTACAAAAACCTGCACCGCTCTGCAGCTGGCTTTGATTTCGGTTAGCTGTTAAACCTGATTGAGAAATAATACTTGATACTTCGGGCGGAGGCGCTAAAGCAGGTTCGATCGCGTTTCCAACCATAAAATATGATTGTGCATTTACTAAGCCCAATAAATTTACGTTATTAGGCGAACTTGGTTTACCAATTGCTAAATACCAAATACCCGGTTCAATGTGAAATTTAGTTGTGCCTGTTCCTGTTACCGCAT
>DATMPR010000223.1:0-6674 GCA_035567575.1 Bacteroidia bacterium | reverse complement strand
GAATGGCAAATATTATTTAGATTTAAATGCAAAAGAGCAGATCATTATTGTAAACGTTGTTACTCAAGAAAAACGTTACACCAAAAAAATGTATGTTCCTCAATATTAATTTAGCTTATTAGTAAGCAATAAAAAACCCCGATCACGCCTGAGGCTGATCGGGGTTTTTTGTTTTAGAGAGCTATTAATTACTTTTTGTTGTCTATCATAAGTAATTCATTAGCTATAATTTCGGTAAAGTATTTCTTTACACCTTCTTTATCGGTGTAATTACGGGTGGTTAATTTACCATCAATAATTACCTGCGAACCTTTTTCAAGGTATTTTTCGGCTATGCCGGCAAGTTTTCCCCAAATTACAATGTTGTGCCATTGGGTTTCGTTTACTTTTTCGCCTTTTTTGTTTGTGTAATTATCCGAAGTTGCTACGGTAAAACGCGCCATTTTGTTTCCGTTATCTAAATTTTTTACTTCGGGCGCTGCTCCTAAATTTCCTATTAACTGAACGCGGTTTTTAATTGTCATCATGATTTCTTTTTTTAATTGTTTTTTAATTTATTATTTAAATATTACTTGGTGTTTAATAAAAGTTCCTGAGCAACTACCTCTGTAACGTATTTCTTTGAACCGTCTTTAGCAGTGTAGCTTCTTGAGCTTAATTTGCCATCAACAACAACCTCGTTGCCTTTTTTAAGTATTTGCTCTGCTATACCTGCAAGCTTGCCCCAGGCTACAACATTGTGCCAGTGTGTAGCGCTTATTTTTTCGCCTTTTTTGTTTAAATAATTTTCCGAAGTTGCTACCGAAAAACGCGCTACTTTGTTTCCGTTATCTAAATTTTTTACTTCGGGAGTTGCTCCTAAATTGCCTACTAATTGTACGCGGTTTTTAATTGTATTCATAACTTTTGTTTTTTGTGTCTGCCTTATGGCGGACTGGTTTTACTTTTTTTTAATTATTATTTATTTTTTCTGTCGGTTAAAACTTCGTTGCAACGGTTGTTTGATTTCGACGAGACAAAGGTATGACCACTAAAAAACTTTAGCCGTATAGTAAGGCGACTATATAGCTTAGTACAGGTTTTTTGGACTAAAAACCCAGAAACATGGAAAACCCAAGCTTTATTAGTCGTATCGACAATACGACAAATGAGAAAACAAAAAAATGCCCAACATGTCAAGAGACATTTAATGGGCGCAAAAACAAAAAGTTCTGCAAAAACGCTTGCAAACAGAAACACTATAGGTGTAAATAGGGGTCAAAGTGGCGTGGTTATTAACGAAAATCTCCTATTTTTATGAAAATAATAGCTTTACCAGTAGGTAGTGAAACGGGCGTTACAGCCGTAATTGTAGGTTGTACCGATAAAGAATATGAAGCATATATGAAAGGGGATTTAATACATATTAGTAGTCATACCATTCCAACATCGTTTTTTACGGAATATATGGCAAAGCGCAATATAAAGGCGGACGATATTGCTGAGCTAAAACACTTAACGGCACAAGAGAAGTATAATTTCATAAATCAATGGAAGCTCTTAAATATGTTAACGGTTAGTTTAGTTCGCCAAATCCTGTTTGGCTTTAATCTTGACTACTACGAATTTGTAGATGCTTATTGTTCTTACCTAAAAACTGTAAGTTTTATTGCGGATAATCCGAATCCGTAATTTGTCACTGATGACGACCTCTCTTAACTGGAATATTTAGTATATTAGTTATATGGAAACAGACTTTAAGGGAATAGTGTGGTTAGAACACAAAAATGAATTTAAGCGATACAATAATTTTGGCACAATAGAATCCGTAGAAAATGTAAATACACAAAATGATGCTGTTGGAAGGTCACCAATAGTAAAGTCTAACAAACCTAATTTTTTCGTATTGGCGATAGACCTTACTGTTTATTGGTTTATAGATAAAAAGGAATTATCAAATACTATGGTAGATAAATTGGAATTATTCAATAGATATTCTTTTGAAATAGAAACCCATAATGGAAATTTATTTAAAGATACAGCAAGCAATGATGCTATTAATTGTTGGAATATTCTTTTGACAAAGTGCTACGTTAAAATAAAAGAGTATTCGGACAGTAAATTAGGAAAGGATAGTTATAAAATTCCACCAGAAAGTGTTATTCTGACTTTCGCAAGAACTCTAGGAATGAATGAAGTAAATTGAGTTGTTACTGAATTTCTTAAACCGTAACGAGTTCCCCTCCAAAAATTATTTTCTGAAATAATCTGTTACGACCTTTGTTGAGGTTGTTGTTGCTGTAACTACTACTGTAATAATAGGTGTAATATAACCTCTGCTGTGTTATGTAACACCTAACAGTAACGGTTACCGTAACAATAACCAAAACGATTACAGAAACAAAAATGCCATTAACGATTGCTGATATTTCAAGGTTAAAAATACTTTCAACTGCAAATTTTAGAAAATTAATCTGTAAGAGTTGTGGTGAAGATTATTATACGACAAGGGAAAACTCAAAATATTGTGGTAATGCTTGTAGACAAATGGGGTATCGTAAAAGAGTACTGGATTTTGAGACTGTTGAAAAACAACCAGAACCACAAATTGACCCGATACTTGAAACGGAAATAAAAATTGAACCAACAAAAAATTTGGTATCTCTGAATGCAGAAACCAATGAAATAGAAGAAAAGTTAAAGAAATATTCAATTAATTTAATACACCTAAAAAATGGAAAATAATGAACTAGTAACAAAAAGCGAATTAAAAGAAATTCAGCTAAGAGCGAAATTGGAAGACACAGTTGAAATATTGACAACCAATCTTAAACAATGTGTATCTGAAAAAGCGGAAATGGAGGATAAACTTGACATTGCAAAATTGCAATTTACAAAACAGAAAACAGTTATTGATAATTTGACTGAAACTAATACCGATTTGGAAAAACAGATTGTAGACCTTAAAGCCAAATTGGAAACTCAGACAGAAGCTAAAAGTACTTTGGTTATTAATAATCATGCGCCAGTTCAAGAAACAGAGCCAAAAGTTTCTGAAAAAATTACGGAGCTTGAACAGCAATTAAGTGAAGCTAAAAAAGTAGTGCCAGCCCCAAGCGAAGAAGAACTAATTAAAAAAGGTTTGGATTCTAATAATAGGATTAAGGAAGCGGTATTAAAATTTATTTTAAAGACAGATTCATTACCAGTAAGTTTTGTTGTTGGCAACCTTACTATGAAACGTGTTTTCTTAAATAAGAATTATTATGAAGTAATTGAATAACCCTGCGCTCAAGTTAAACAATAAGGAAAGGAAGGTTTTGTGATTTTACCTTCCTTTTTTTAATATTAATTAAGTATATATGTTACGGTGCATGTTCCCGTAAATTCAAAATGTACCGAATGGAAATTCATTAAATTATATACCTTATTAATTATTATCTGCTCTTCAATTGACTTAGGATGACCCTTAAGACAAATTTTAACGCCCTGAATACGGTCAGTAATTGTTATTGTTGAAGCGTTGCCCTTTAAATTTTCAGTTTTACCATTAAAAGTTATTGTAGCCATATTTTAAATTTTACATCTAATATAAGAATTTAATTAACCATGAATGTAATTTACATACGCACCAGTACCTCAGAACAAACGCCAGAGCTTCAACTCAGGGATATTTTACCAATTGTTAATGGTGAATATGAATTATTTTCAGAAACGTTATCGGCATGGAAGGAAAATGTTAAGCGACCAGAATTTGAAAATGTAATCAAGCTAATTAAGACAGGAAAAGTGAAACATCTTTATGCTTGGGATTTGGATAGGCTTTATCGAAATAGAATTAAGCTGAAGGAACTTTTTGAATTAGCTAAATTGTTTGGAACAACAATCCATACCGCAAATCAACAATGGCTCGAAAATATTTATAAAATACCAGCCCCGTTTAATGATATTATGTCAGACCTCTTAATTAATCTGTTTGGTTGGTTGGGAGCTGAAGAAAGTAAAAAAAAATCTGAGAGGGTTAAAATGTCTGTGAGAAAGGATTCTAAAGGCGTGACCCGTTCTCACAATGGCAACAGGTGGGGCAGGAAATCTTTTCCTAAACAAACTGTTACTCGTGTTCTTGAACTTGCCAAAACAGGCGCAAGTGTTAGGCAGATTGCAAAACAGGTTAATGTTTATGATAAGAATAAAAATGAGCGACCAATTTCAAAATCGGCTGTCCATAAAATCATAGCTGAAAATATCGCTCAAAACTAACGTTAATGTGTCCTGTTACGGGTTGACTAATTTATGGACAACTATCAGCACTAGAAGAAAATCTATTTTACTTTATAAAGGCAGTATATAATCTTAGTGCGACCGATAGAAATATAATTAGTGAAATTATAGATAGAGAAACCAGAGATAGTCGTGTTACTAGAAATTTAATATTGAGCTTATTATGTTTCTTTAAAAGTAACAACAATAAAACTGACCAGAAGGCAGAGATTAAGAAAACCGAATTATGTAAGTAGTAATGGAAAATAACATCTGAGTTTGCAATGAAATAATTATGAAAATGAAATTTAATTAAAGCTAGTTTATCAATACATAGTGCGAAAAAAGAAACAATATCAAATAAGAAAAAAGAAACTAATAGCTCGAAAAGCAAACTGTCTGTTTTGATTTTACCTTTGTTAAGACCATACGCAAAGACAAAAAAAATGATGAACTTTAAAAATAAGGTTGAAAATATATAAGTTAAAGTTTCTCTGTCAGAACACCCGCCATAATGGAAACTAATAAAATTAAAATAAACTTTTTGCCTAAATATTAGATTACTAATATTATCAATGATATTATAGGTAATAATAAATATTTCATAAGAAAATAAGTAAAGCACAAACCGTGCTTTACCTATTTTATCTATAAAAATACTATTGAATTTCATTTAAAATCTCTTTAACAGTCTTTCCAGCGAATCTGTTGATGTCAGCTTCAAACGTATCTAAGGCACTATTACAAAATGTATTTGTTGTTAACACTCTGTATTGAGCGGACATTTGCAAAGCGAATTTCTGATATTCTGGCGTAATTGGTATCTCAAGACTGTTTGGGTCTTTGAATTTTTGAAGTACATTTTGTGTAGCAACAATAAAGTTATATGACGGTTTTACATTAAAAAGATTAAATTGGTCGAAATAGTAAACCATAGCACCTATTAAATTGTAGTAACCTATATATTTTTGCCCGTAAGTATATTTACCTAGAATACTATCCTTTATGAAATTTATTCCACTAATATCCAGTGGTTGTAAATTCAAGCTATTTGTTGAAATGACCCCAGCCATCAGTCTTGCGGGACAGAATGGGTCTTCATTCGGGTTACCAACGACAACAAGATTACAAGACCAAAAATTTTCAGGTGTATAACCGCAATCTTTCCCCTCTTCATGGCATTTGCTTGTTCCTCCGCATGTGTTATCTTGCCTTAAAACAGGGGAATTAATATCATTAATTACCGCCGTGTTGAAACTGTTAACTGGGGCAAGTTTAGAATACTCAAAGTTCTGAGTTGTTGAAGTTAATATTAGAATGCCAGTATTTTGTGTACCATATTTATTAGTTAAATAAAGCAGATTAAATTTAAAAAGTTTTATTAATTTTTGATTCCATTGCTGTATTTCAGTTGCAACATTATTACTAATTAAATAAAAATGATGTAAACGGGCATCTTGATTACCAATTATCACGCTTATTCCAACAACATTGTTTGACTCGATATTATTTAAAGACGGCTGTGAATGAATGGCGATTATTTGGGGTACATCATTAAGATTATTTAAATCACCTTGAAATTGGCTTTTCAGATTTGCCAATAGATTTATCAAATCACTTTGTTCAACATCAGCATTAACTTCAGATACAGTTAAATCTTTATCTATGTCTCTTGCCGTACTTTGATTGTGAGGTTTACTACTCTTAGATTCAGAGAAGTTCTTCACTTTGACAAATCGACCCATTATCTGAACCTCATTGTTTGCGGTTAATGAACCGTTCATTTTGGTATCTTTTTTACTGCAACTAATTATTAGTATTAAACAGCTAATAAAAAAAGATAAAAAAAATTGTTGGTAATAGCCTAACGTTTTCATTTTTTTAATCAAGGATATAAAATTTAAATTAATATTACAAGCATTTGAGATTATTAAACAGAGTTTTTGATAAAGTTTTTGGAATACTTAAAATCTTACATATCGAGATGTAAGAAAAGATATTGAGGTGGTATCGATAAAATAAAAAGCCCCGATTAAGGGGCTTTTGTCTTTTTTTATGAACATTTAATGAGTTACTAAAATGCCAATAATATAAAAAGCACATAAGAATAAAGAAATGAAATAACCTACAACAGCAAGTCGATGTAATTCACTTTTCATTCCAATTAAACAAAACCAAACTCCGACAAACGGAACTAAGAATGCTAAAATAAATCCTACAATCGCTGCCCAATTTTTTTTCTTGTCATAGGTCTTAATCTTCTTGCCAGTATTTTCATCTTTTTTGGCATCATCTTTTTTTACTTCAGAATCTTTTTTTGTCTCTGTGTTTTGTGGCTTCGCAACTTCTTTGTCAAACATTTCTTTTGAGCCGTTGACATACTTAACCATAAATACATTTGATTTTTCAACCGACCTTATCGGGCTATCGTTATC
>DATMPR010000222.1:0-6592 GCA_035567575.1 Bacteroidia bacterium | reverse complement strand
GTGTGGTGATTGACCCCATTATTTTTAAAAAAGAAATTGATGCTCTTGTAAAAATGGGTGTGGATGTAAAAGCAAAATTACTGATCTCAAAACGCGCGCATTTGATTTTACCAACACATCGTTTATTGGATGCGGCAAGCGAAGCATCAAAAGGAAAAAATAAAATTGGTTCTACTTTAAAAGGAATTGGTCCGACGTATATGGATAAAACCGGACGTAATGGTTTACGTATTGGTGATATTGAGCGTCATGATTTTAAAGAAAAGTATAATGCATTAGTTGAAAAACATAAACAATTATTATCATTTCATAATTATGAATATAATTTGGCGGAATTTGAACCGGCCTGGTTCGAGAGCATTGAAATGATAAAACTAATGCAGCTCATCGAAAGTGAACATTATCTAAATACTGCAATGACTTCAGGTAAAAAAGTTTTGGCTGAGGGAGCACAGGGTTCTTTATTAGATATTGATTTTGGTTCTTATCCTTTTGTCACATCATCCAACACAGTTTGTTCGGGTGCATGCAGCGGTTTAGGAATTCCTCCAAACAAAATAGGAAGAGTGATCGGAATTTTTAAAGCGTATTGTACAAGAGTAGGAAGCGGCCCTTTCCCAACTGAATTGGAAGATGCCGTTGGAGAAAAAATACGCCAGATCGGTCGCGAGTTTGGTTCAACTACAGGTCGTCCGCGCCGCACGGGTTGGTTGGATATTCCGGCTCTTAAATATGCTATTATGATCAATGGTGTAACAGAATTAATGATGATGAAAGCTGATGTACTTTCGGATTTCGACACACTAAAAATATGCACGCATTATAATTATAATGGAAAAGTAATTGATTATTTACCTTACGATATTGATCCGAAATATGTAACACCGATCTACGAAGAAGTAAAAGGATGGGGTTGCGATCTAACTCAGTTCACTCAAAAAGAACAAATGCCGAAGGAATTGGTGAGTTATATCAAATACATTGAGGATGCTGTTAAAACACCGATCACAATCGTTTCAATTGGCCCGGATAGAAAACAAACTATTAAACGCTAATTAAATTCGATCTCATACAATTTGAAGTCGTACTTGCCTTGAATTTTTAATTGACCGGTTTTTGTAAGTTTCATTATTTTCCAGCTAATGTTTCCAACAAAAATATTTTCTGCACCTTGATCCCAATTGAGCGGTTTAAAACTAATTTCAATTTCGCGTTTGGTTTCTGAAAATTTCAGTGTGCCTTTACCGTAGTCCGAATTAAAATCTTCGCTTCCCGCAGCATAAGTAAATGGTAATTCAAAAATATCATCTACTGATTGTCCGTACCAATTGTAAGGAAATGATTTATATAGATCGCGAAAGTAAGGCATTTTATCAACGCCATTAACTGCGTAAGCGGTGATCTTTCCGCCTTTAAAAACTTTGTCGGGTTTTTTAAACCACAAGTTATTTTCGGGATATTTTTTGCATCCAAAAAATAAAATACCCAATAGAGCAAAAAGTAAATATGATCTAAGGAATTTCATTTTACAAAGCGGTATATAATAAACGGCCAACCAGAAAATATATTGTGATGCCGATAATATCGTTGAGGGTGGTCACAAATGGCCCTGTGGCTAACGCAGGATTGATCTTGAAGCGGTTCATGGTTAGAGGAACGAAAGTCCCTAAGAACGAAGCGCAAAGGATCACGGTGAATAATGCGATGCTAACTGTTGCCGCTAATTTCCAGCTCTCAATTAAAAAAGCATAACCCCAGATCAATGAAGAGCATATTGTGCCGTTTATTAATCCTACTCCTAATTCTTTTAAAAGCTTGGAACCAATTTTATCGCCTAGCAAAGTATTATTGGCTAAACCTTGTACAATAATTGCGGAAGATTGAACTCCAACATTTCCGCCGGTTGCACCGATCAGCGGAATAAAAAATGCCATTTCAGGATGTATTTTAATATGTTCTTCATAGGAACCAATAATTCTTGAACCAACAATTCCGCCGCACATTCCTACCAACAGCCACGGAATTCTGGCTCGTGACAAACGCCACAGATGGTCATTACTATCAACGTCATCTGTGATTCCACTCATGATCTGAATGTCTTTCTCGGCTTCTTCACGCATTACATCCACAACATCATCAATTGTAATTCGTCCGACTAACCGTCCAAGCTGATCAACTACCGGAAGGACTACCAGGTCATATTTGCGCATGAGATCAGAAACTTCTTCGCTGGTCGCGGTAACTTTTACTGAGTACACATCGCGTCTGTAAATTTCATCAATGCGTGTAAGCGGATGTGAGATAATTAACTTTTTCAGAGATAACATTCCCAATAATTTATTGTTCTCATCAACAACATATACGGCATACATCACGCCAATATTATCTGTTTGTGCACGGATCTGATCAATACAAATACTAACAGTATCTAAAACATAAACGCTTACTAATTCTTTCGCCATTAAGGAACCTGCCGTTCCTTCTTCATAATTTAAAAGGTCGGCAATATCGCTGGCCTGTTCTATATCCTCGATATGCGATAATACTTCGTCTTGTATATTCTCAGGTAATTCATTGATAACATCGGCAGCGTCATCACTCTGCATGTTATCAATTTGTTCCGCAATTTCTTTTGTTGAGAATGTGCTTAATAATTCTTCGCGGCGGTCTTCTTCCAACTCCAATAAAACTTTTGGAGCCATGTTCTCATCTAAAAGATCGTAAATATAATGGGCTTCATCAATTTCGAGCTGACCAAATATAATGGCGATATCGGCAGCGTGCATTTCCTGCAGATGCTCGTGAAGAAACTTGTTGTTTTTAGCAACAATAGCTTCTTTTATCTGATCAATGTATTCTGTAGTTACTTCAAATTGCATAACCCAAATAAGCTATGCAAAAGTAGGGAAATTTTAAGAAAGATAAATTTTAAATGACGAAGCCTTATTTCCGCTTAGCAGCTTTTTTACGTGTTGCTTTAATTACGCGTTTCGGTGCTGTACTTTTAGAAGCGGCTTTTTTAAATAGGGGCTTTTTAATAGTCACTTTTTTAGACGGCTTTTTTAATTCTACAACTTTAGCCGCTTTTCCTTTTGGTGTTTTAGATTTTGTTTCGCCTTTAGCTTTTTTCGGACCAAATTTTTTAGCTTTTGTCTCTGCATTTTTAATTACCTGCTCATAAGCATCCATGCCGCCAATAATATCTACAATTTCACCAAAACTTAATTTAACCGGCTCTTTGTCTTTAGGAATTCTGAAAAAATCTTTTCCTAAAACTATGCATGGTCCCCAACGACCGTGTAGTACTTTTAAATTCGGATTTTCAGGAAATGTTTTAATTATTTTTGCAGCGTCTTTTTCGCGTTTTGCTTTTATTAATTCAATGCAGCGCTCTGCTCCAATTGTATAAGGGTCTTCTTCTTTTCCTAATGAAGTAAAGGCATTATTATGTACAACGTATGGGCCAAATCTGCCGATACCAACTTTCATTTCTTTTCCTTCAAATTCACCAACCACACGCGGCATTTTAAACAGCAATAAAGCTTGTTCTAATGTAATGGTCTCCATCCGCTGGTCTTTACGCAAACCTGCAAATGTTGCTTTCAGTCCTTTCTCTTCGTTGGTTTCGCCAATTTGCGCGAGTGGACCAAAACGACCAATTCGCACAATCACTTTTTTCTTACTAACCGGATCAATTCCTAATTCGCGTTCACCGCTTTGGCGTTCGCTATGCTCAGTCGTTTTTTCAACGGTTTTATGAAAAGGTTTGTAAAAATCTTTCAGCATTTTGGTCCAATTCAATTTGCCTTCAGCAATTTCATCGAACTCTTCTTCAACTTTTGCGGTAAAGTGGAAATCTAAAATTTCAGGAAAATGTTGTAACAAAAAATCATTTACAACCATGCCAATATCGGTTGGGAATAATTTTGATTTTTCAGCTCCTGTATTTTCAGTTTTTGTTTCTTTTTTAATATTTCCGCCGGCTAAAACTAAATAGGAATAATTTCTTGGTGTTCCTTCACGGTCGGTTTTCTCAACGTAATTACGTTTTTGTACAGTCGAAATGGTTGGCGCATATGTACTCGGGCGACCAATACCTAATTCTTCTAATTTCTTAACTAAACTTGCTTCCGTATAACGCGGCGGATGATGTGTGAAGCGTTGCTGCGCAATAATTTCCTTGCTTTGTAATTTATCACCAACTTTTAATGGCGGGAGCATGGATGAGTTTTCATCTTCAGTTTCTTCAGCATCTTCATCATCTTTTCCTTCCATATAAACTTTAAGGAAACCATCAAATTTTAATACTTCACCTTGCGCAACAAAAATTTCTGATGTTGTAGAAATGGTAATTTTAGCTGTTGTTTTTTCTAATTCAGCATCACTCATTTGAGATGCGATAGTGCGTTTCCAGATCAGATCATATAAGCGGACTTCGTTACGATCGCCTTCAACTTCTAATACATTAATATATGTAGGACGAATTGCCTCGTGAGCTTCTTGTGCGCCTTTGCTTTTTGTTTTATAAACGCGGGGCTGATAATATTTTTTGCCGTAATTTTTATTGATGGCTTCGTTCGCTTGATTGATCGCGGTTTCCGAAAGGTTAACGCTATCGGTACGCATATAAGTTATTTTTCCTGCTTCGTATAAACGTTGTGCAAGCATCATTGTTTGTGAAACTGAAAAACCTAATTTACGTGCAGCTTCCTGTTGCAGTGTTGAAGTTGTAAAAGGTGCAGCCGGCGAACGTTTTGCAGGTTTTGTTTCTAAAGTGCCAATAGAATAGGCAGCAGCTTTACATTTTTCTAAAAACTTTTGTGCTTCCGGTTCAGTTGTAAAACGTTTATCTAATTCTGCTTTTAAAGTTGCGGTTCCTGTTTTAAATAAAGCAGATACTTTAAATGCTGATGTAGATTTAAAATTCTGAATTTCTCTTTCACGTTCAACAATTAATCTTACCGCAACGCTTTGAACTCTCCCGGCTGATAAACTTGGACGAACCTTACGCCATAATATAGGTGATAATTCAAAACCAACTAAACGGTCTAACACACGGCGGGCTTGCTGTGCGTTCACTAGATTAATATCAATACCTCGCGGATTTTTAATTGCTTTTTCAATTGCGCCTTTTGTGATCTCATGAAAAACAATACGTTTTGTTTTTTTAGGATTTAAATCTAAAGCTTCTGATAAATGCCACGAAATAGCTTCTCCTTCACGGTCCTCATCGGAAGCTAACCAAACCATATCAGCGCCTTTACTTAACTTCTTTAATTCGGCAATTATTTTTTCTTTGTCAGGTTGAACTTCATAGGTCGGAGTAAAATTGTTTTCAATATCAACACCGTATCCCTTTTTAACTAAGTCGCGGATGTGGCCAAAACTCGATCTCACAGTATAATCCTTACCCAGAAATCCTTCGATGGTTTTTGCCTTAGCAGGGGACTCAACAATAACTAAATTTTTACTCATAGTAGTAGTACAATGTAAAACCGCCTTATTTTCAAGTATTTTTTAATTAAAACGCTTGTTTTTTCGACTTTTTACCCGAAAAATTTTGTGCAAAGAAAAAAAGAAAAAACCATATAAACCAAATACATTTATTACAGCCTGATTTTTAGTTAAATAACACTAATATGCCAAAATGACATAAAAATAACGTAACTTTGTGGCCCTTAGACTAAAAATGGAAATTGAAGATAAAATAATGGATGAAAGCAGGCAAGGTGAAGCTTTGATAAAAGAGACCGGAAATGAGGGAAACCTGCCTGCGGAACGGGCAGGGAAAAAGTTATTCCTTGAAAGTTACGGTTGCCAGATGAATTTTGCCGACAGCGAAATCGTTGCATCTATATTAATAGATAAAGGATACGTCACAACTCAAAATTTTTTAGAGGCCGATGTGATTTTTGTAAACACATGCGCCATTCGCGAAAATGCCGAATCAAGAGTTCGCCAAAGATTGCAAGATTATAAAAGAGTAAAAAAAAATAATCCTGATGCATTAATTGGGGTACTTGGTTGCATGGCCGAAAGATTGAAGTCACAATTTTTAGAGCAGGAAAAATTAGTTGATATGGTTGTTGGTCCTGATGCTTACCGCGATTTACCAAATCTTATTGAAATTGCCGAAAGTGGACAAAAAGCAGTAAACGTAATATTGAGTAAAGAAGAAACGTATGCAGATATTTCTCCACTGCGTTTAGATAAAAATGGAGTAAGTGCTTTTATAAGTATCATGCGGGGTTGTGATAACATGTGCAGTTTTTGTGTTGTACCGTTTACACGGGGAAGAGAAAGAAGCCGTGATCCGCAAAGTATAGTTAAAGAATGTAGGGAAGCATTTGCATCCGGATACAGAGAAGTTACTTTGTTAGGACAAAATGTTGATTCTTATATTTGGTCGGGCGGTGGATTAAAAAAAGAAATTTTAACTGATGAACAAAAAGCAAACGCAACAAATTTTGCAAAGCTTTTAGAAATGGTAGCCCTGGTTAGTCCTGATCTGCGTGTTCGTTTTTCAACATCACATCCAAAAGACATGACGGATGATGTTTTATATACAATGGCTAAGCACGAAAATATTTGT
>DATMPR010000221.1:0-4942 GCA_035567575.1 Bacteroidia bacterium | reverse complement strand
ATATCTATTAGTTCGTCATAAGTTTCAGAATTTTTTTGTCCAGATTCTCCTTTAATTATTTGTAAATCTTTTATCTTTTTATAATTTAAAGAAGCTAGTATCACTTGTTTATCAAGGTCGTCTATTACGGAGTCATTTATATCAGTATCAGTTAAGTAAGGATAAAAAAGTAGTGGTTCGTTTTTTAAAATTAGTAAGCTATTATTTTTATAACTTTCTTCTACTTTTTGTATTTGCGACTTATCAAACTCCATTAAACATTCTTTTTAAGTTCATCAACAACACTTAAAGTTGTACTAGTTCTACTAGGCTTATCTGTATGATTGTTTTTATAATCTTTTTCTACTTTGTGAATGTTAACCCGAATAGCAGCTTCCCAATCAGCCATAGGTTTATTACCTACTTTCCATCCACAAGATACATAATGGTCGTACAAACTTTTTATTCTTCTTTCAGTTGCGTCAGGTTTTTCAACTAAACAATACTTGCTAAATTCATTAAAAGTAGGTTCTGAAAATTTAGCCTTCTTTCTACCTCTCTTTGTTTCAAATTCTTCTTCCTCTTCTTCTTTAACAATGTTGTCTAATATTTTTTTAATTTCTTTTGGATTATCGAATCTCTCTAAATTTGATTTTAGTTTATCAATAATAAAATCATCCTCTTTTCTGCCTTGTACTAACGGAAGTTTTTCCTGATGTTTTAAAAAATCAATTATATATAATTTCTTTTTTTTATCACTTAGTAATTTAGACTGTAACGCTTTTAAACTTGTTTCAATAAATTTTTTCTCCAACTTAAGGTCATTACTCCAAGAGGGATAATGCAAATCTATAAAACCTGCGTTATCGGCACAATCATACAAATAGCTCAATAAGAGCTTTGCATTAGGATGTAGTTCGAGAAAAAAAACGTCACGCCATCTCGAAACAGAAACCAGTCTTTTCATAATTCAGTACTATTATTTATTTTTGAAATTATATAAAACTTTGTTGGATGACTTAATCTGTAATCTGTTCGTCTATCATCAATTCCTTCACGGTAATTAACATATCCTTTTGTGTAAGGCTTCGCTCTTGCTTCAAACTGTATAATGTCACCTTCTATCATTTGTCCTATTTTTTCAAATCCTTTTGTTAAATTAAACCATAAATGGTCAGCAACTATTTTTCCAGTTAAATCTTTAATGTCTTTTAAAAGTACGGTGTCTTCAGGATAGCCTTTCCAATTTGTTTTTGTGCCGTATCTTTCAAACACTCCATAAAACTTACCTCTTTTGCCTTGTATTTTTTTTAATTCGTTACGCATTTTTATTATTTTTCATTTATTCGAAATGATTAAATTATTTTAGTGCGTCTAATTCTCTTTCGAGCTGTTCTTTCTTTCTAATTTTTTCTAATTCTTTATTAGAAATCCAATCGCTTTTCGCTTTATCAAAAAGAGGAGATACTGAATTTATAAGCTCTATTCTACTTGTGAAAATGTGTTTTCCAAAATCTAAATTTGTATAAGAATTTTTATGGTACATATAACCATGAGTTTTATACTGCACGTCAAATGCTTTATCCTTTCTATCATCCCAATACCCTTCTCTAAAAATTACTTCATCACATCCAACTTCTTCAATAAAATCTTCAAAGCTCTTTTCTAAATCTAAATCTGATGTAATAAGCTTATTAGATAGTCTTTCATCTCGAAGCCTAAATAATTTATCATTAGGAAATGCTAAAATTTTTACATTTAATCTTTTAATTAATCTGTCAACATCCCCTTCAATATCCCTCACGTCTTTAATGCAATTATTCAAAGATTCTAATGCCTTATTTGCATTATTTTTTATTTCATTTACTTTGTTTTCTATTTCCATGTTTTCTACTTATTAATTATCTATAAAAATATTCTTCAATCACTTTTATTGTTGCGTCCGCCCCAAAACAGATGCAAGCCTTGTATCTAATTTTATTAAGCCGTTCAATTATATCCATTTGTTCTGGACTTGCTTTTCCACTTGCCTTAACTATCATTCCTGCTTTTTTACCTTTTTGTACAATTCTACTATGTTCTGGAGCTTTGAGTTCGATTATTAATCCTAGATAAACTATTTTTCTTACAACCTTTCCATTTTCCATCACATCACTATATTTTGGATGTAAGATTATAAAATCTAAAATTCCCTTTAAAACTCCAAGAAGGGACATTTTATACCTTTCGAAAGAAGACCTTACTCCTTCGTTCATGGGGTGAAACCAAACTATATTATCACCAAATCTTTCTTTTAAATAATTTACAACTTTTATATGTTCTAATGTTTCAACATCAAGATATTTAAAGAACGGATTATTTGTATTTATTTTAGTCGGAACATGAATATCAATTTTACCTTTCTTTGATTTTTCAATTAGTACTGGTGGTTTAACTTTCGGTTGTTTGCTTATTTTAATATTTACTTTATTGACTTTTACTTTATTTTGTTTTGAACCAATAGGTATTAATTTACCATTAACTAAATCAAAACCGAGTGCTTTTAAACTTTTTGCGTCTAAGGACATAATCTACTTTGCTTTTATTTTTTCAATTATATCGTTAGGAAGACTTAATTTTAAATCTTCTAAATATATCCATAGAATAACATTGTTTACTCCATCTTCTCCATTTACACATTCGTACTTACCTTCTCTGTTACCGTAAGACTTATAAATCACTTCTCCAATAAAAAATATTCCGTCTTCATTTACGGAAACAACTTCTCTTCCTTTATCGGGTTGTTTTTTGTTTATGTCAATCCAGTTTAATTTATGTATTAATGTAGTTTTATCATGTGTTTTATTTGTTATATAGTTATCTTTGGATTTATTTTGTAAGAACACAAAACACCCAAATACGAATCCTAAAAGACCGCCAAAATATGTCAATAAAAAAATATGAAATCTATTTAAGATTGTCTCATTTCCTTTATAATAACCTAACGTCAATAATCCCCAAGCTCCTAAAATAAGCATCCCAATTCCTAAAATATTAAATAATTTTGAAGGCTCTTCCTTCTTTTTATCTTTGTATTCCAGCCTCAAAAACAAGCATGAACCGAAAGCACAGTATCCTCCTAAAAATGAATAAAATTTAACGCCATATAGATTTGTTAATAACGGTATTACAGAAACAATATATAAACAGATAAGACAAGTATCAGAAGTATTATTACTAATCCATCCAGCTAATTTTATCGGTAAAAATAATATGTTTTTTATAGTTTTCATTTTCCTATTTTGAATTGGACAGTCTCTATTTTTTCAGTAAAAGGCACACAATATTTTTCTATATAATCTTTGGAAACAATGTGGTCTGATTCTGTTATATCTTTTTCTTTATGATAATTAAGCATTGTTTGGTTATAACATCCAATACGATATGTTAATGACATTTCATACATAGGGTTACAATAAAAATATAACTTACAGTAGCCATCGTGTTGTACTACGCTATAAAAAATATAAAAATCTCTCAATAACATCCTTAAAATATGTTTCTTGAAAATTTCTAATTCAGTTGGAGTCATCATTAATTCAAGCTCCATTTTTTCGTATCCTTCTGGTAATTCCATTATTCTAAATTCATTTTAATTTGTTTACTAAATAATTTCTCATATTGATGCCTTTCGTTGTATAATTTACCACGAAGCTCAACGTGTTTTTCCATCAATTTTCTTCTACTTCTCGTAATTGTTTCTGGCGTTGCTATCTTACCAAGATAAAGCATCTCTTTTATTTTTTCAAAAGTATAATGACTTTTAGCTCCTTGATGTTCCCAAACTTTTGATATTAAGATATTATCGTCATCACGAGTTTCTAAATCTTTTTTAAGTATAGAAGCCACTGTTGGCATTATCTTTAAAATATTTTCAAGAAAATCTTTATAATTTTCAGGTTTTATTTTAGTCTTTTTTCTCATATTCTAAATATTCTTTTATTTTTATTATTTCGTCATCTTTAAAAAATGCCATGTAAGTTGTATTGCCTTTTGATTTCTCAAATCCAAATCCATCAATTTTGCTTTTTAATAAAAAGCTAATGAATTTGTTTAATCCTTCAGTGCTGTCAAAAGAGATATTAAGATAATGTGCATCTTTTATTTCAATGTTTTTTGGTTTAATCATTTTGTGACTATTTTATAAATTTCACTCATTTCATGTAATGGATTATTTTTATTTAATAGGTCAACTATTAATTGACCCTCAATATCTCTCATGAATCCATATTGTTTTGAATCAGAGTTTTTTTGTCGGCTTTTAGGATTTCCGTGAATCCCACCTAGAAAATAGAATGTAATATTTTCCATTTCTTTAGGCTTTAGCTTTAAATATTCTCGTTTCAGTTTTAAGTTTGTAATAGCTTTTTTAAATACAGGTTCAGTAAGAGTATCTAAATTTTCAACTCTCCTTCTTAATTTACCATCATCAACTAAAAACATTTCTATTTTTTTATTGTAAGATTTTAAAGTAAGTTTTTTAAACGGCTTTATTCCATTCTTAAATTTTATATTGAATTTTCCAATCTTCTTTACAAAGTAACTTCTTCCATTTTCTAAAGTAAATGAATCTCCTAATTTTAGGTTGTGCATAAACTTTTCAGCTAGTATAAAAGCGTCTTCTCTTTCTTCTAAAAAAGACTTACCAACTCCTTTCATGCCAGTGGCTAATATTAAAGGTTCTCTATGCGGTGTAGTAATCATTACTCGCCAATAGCATTTAATCTATCAATCTCAGCACAAAGCAAAGCACCAGCTATGATTAGCCGTTCTTTATAAGATTTTTGAATCATTTTGTAAACTATTCCTTTATCCCACGTCTCAGGCATTTCATGTAAATTACTTCTTAACAAAGCCATTGCTCCAAACATTAATTGTTTTTGAGCGTTTTCTTTTACATCAGAGAGAACATCCCTATTATGTT
>DATMPR010000220.1:0-7798 GCA_035567575.1 Bacteroidia bacterium | reverse complement strand
ACCATCTATTATAACATCACTTATGTTCCTAATCCTTATTTATCTTTGTTTAGTGATACACTTCATGCATTTTTAACCTGGAATAACTTAACTACAAATAGCCGCATCACACTTGAAACGGATACTGCATCCTATAGTTACACACCTGCTCCTTATTTTTACACTGAGAAAGTTTTTACGAACAGAGAAGAATATAATTACGTGGAAGAATATTCTAACGGCACAAGCGACGCGCGTTATACGCAGGCTGAGGGATGGGGTATTGGCGTCTATATTAATAATCCATATGGAAATTCAGTTTTCAATACCAGTATTAGTTCGATTAACATGTATTCGGTTGCGCCCTTACCGGTTTATGTAAAAATTAATTTTTCGGGTTCAAGTGTTGATGGAGGAACAACTCCTTATGATCACGAGATTAAAGGTGTAATTTATGATGGCACAAACACGCCTGTTAAATTATTTGATACACTTTTCAGGGGCTATAAATATTTTAAGTACAATTTTACATTGCAATCTAATACATTAGGAAACGGTTCAAACGTTGAAGTGTCGTCAATAGCTAATCCTATGTTTTCGACAATTGAAAACCGCACAGCTTTACATTGTATTTATTATAAGTACCCGCAAACACCCGATTTAGGCGGAAGTACATTTTCTAAATTAATGGTTGATGATGATGCAACGCAGCCAAAAACATATTTGAAAATAACAGGTGCGAGTACAGGGCCGGGGACTACTCTTTTGTTTCACGATTTAACCAATAAGAAAAAATTCGTTTATAAAACTGAAGGAGGTTATACAAAAATATTAGTTCCGAATTCAGGAAATCAAAAAGTATGTTACATCGGTGCCGAAATTTTTGCAATTAATATTTCTTCTCTTACACTGGTTAATCAAACAGGTTTTTTTACAAACTTTAAAGCAACTATGGCCGATTCTGCTTTTGTTATTATTAGTCACGGTAGCTTTATGGCTGAGGCGAATAATTATAAAACATACCGCCAAACATTTGCAGGAGGTTCGCACAAAGTTATTTTAGCGGATATTGATGAAGTACGCGATCAGTTTGGTTACGGTGCAGAACAACATCCTTTGGTGATCCGTAACTTCTGCCGGTTTTTAATTGATAGTTTGCCAAGTCCGCCAAAAAACTTATTTTTAATTGGGAAAGGCCTTCAGCACCGCGATCTGCTTAACCCTTATAGCTGGCCGGTAAATTTAATACCGTCAATGGGTATTGCGCCATCCGATAATCTTTTAACAGCAGGTTTAAAAACAAATGATTTTGTTACACCTGAAGTTCCTGTTGGACGATTAGCTGCGAAAGTTCCTTCTGATGTTTCAAATTATTTACTTAAAGTTCAACAGCATGAAAATCCGGTTGGTTGTCCGCCGCCCGACAATTATGATTGGAAAAAACACGTTTTGCATTTTGCAGGCGGTACGGATGCTGCCCAGCAAGCGCAATTCGAGAGTTATCTAAATATTTACAAAGGTATTATTCAGGATACTTCTTACGGCGGTATAGTTTACGATTTTAAGAAAACAACGACAGCTCCGATCCAAATAACCATAAGTGATTCCGTAAAAAATCATTGGGCTTACGGTGTTAGTTTAGTTACTTTTTTTGGTCATGGTTCTTATGTTGGGTTTGATCAGGCCATTGATGATCCTAATTCATATAACAATGTTGGTAAATATCCTTTGTTTATTGCGAACTCTTGTTATTCAGGAAATATTCATACCTACAATATAACGAGTACTTCCGAAAAATTTGTATTAGCAAATCAAAAAGGGAGCATCGCATTTATTGCAGCAACTTCTTTAGGTTTTGTAGGCGCGCTTCACTTTTACACCGATCAAATTTACAGGGGTTTATCTTATAAATACTATAACAAAAGCATTGGATTATCTGTTAAAAATGCTTGCTATCAATCATCTCTTATTGGAGATCCTATTCAGCATTTCACAGCTATGGACATGACATTGCATGGTGATCCCTCAATTAGAATTTCACCGGGTGGTTTACCTGATTATACAATTAATAACAGCAGCGTAGAATTTGATACTAAAACAAAAACTGATTCTTTGGGAATTACAATATATACAACTAATCTAGGTAAAGCAATCAAAGATTCGATAATTGTCCGCATCGAAAGAACTTTCCCTAATGGAGATTCTGTTACCATCTTCAAAAACATAAAAGCGCCTTATTTACGGGATACTTTACAATTTTTCACGGCAATAGATTTTACCAGAGGAATTGGTTTAAATAAATTTAAAGTAAAAGTGGATGCTTATAGCGCTGTTACAGAATCATGCGAAAATAATAACAGTACACAAGGAACTGTTGATGTGTTCATACAAGGTGGGGATATTACACCGGTTTATCCATACAAATACGCTGTCATCCCAACCACATCAACCATTACTTTAAAAGCAAGTACGGCCGATCCTTTTTCCGGCACCCGGAATTATAGAATGCAATTAGATACTACGGATGCATTTACATCACCTTTAACAGCTACTCTAATAGCAAGCAGCGGCGGGGTAGTGGAGTGGACAGTTAGCCTGCCTTTTGCCGATAGCACCGTGTATTATTGGCGGGTTACAAAGGATTCTATTAGTCCGCAGGAAGGTTATGTATGGAAAGAGAGTTCGTTTCAAACCATAACTACTAAACATGGCTGGGGGCAATCGCATTTCTTCCAATTTAAAAACGACGGTTATCAGTTTGTAAAATATAAAAGACCTTTACGCAAATTTGTTTTCGAGAATGATGTAATGTCTTTGTTTGTCAGAACAGGCATCATTTATAATATTGATCCGTTAGCTATTCTTTATTCATTGAACGGCTCTGTTAAAAATGTATGGAATTGTGAGTGGAATGGCTGGACACTTGCTGTTTTTGATTCGGTTTCAGGTAAACCTTGGGTTGCTAATTCAGCTGCTGTCACGCCAACTGTTGGTCCGTTTGGTGATTTTTTATGTTTCCCTTCTGCTCAACAATTATTCACATTTGATTTTGGATACAATACCTATAATGACGCAGTAGGAAATATTCACCCAACGTGGACAAAAGATCTAAATGATTTTATTGACGCCATTCCGCCTAACAACAAGGTGTTGGCGTATTCAGCGCAAAATCATGGGTCTTCCAGTTTCAGTAATTCATTGTATACAGCTTTCGAAAGTTTTGGCAGTGGAAAGATCAGAACCTTAAAAGATACCACACCATTAATTATTTTCGGACGTAAAGGTATGAAAGCCGGATATGCACACGAAGTGGAAGCGCTAAATTCTTATGTTCCTATTCAATTAGATGACAGCATAAGTACAAAATGGAATAGCGGATTTATAGCTTCTGAAATAATTGGTCCGGGTTATAAATGGAATAGTTTTCACTGGAAAGTGAGAAGTTTAGAGGCAGCGGCAGGTGATACAACCATTGTAAAAATTGTAGGTATAAAAGCCAATGGCGCGATGGATACTTTAGTAACATTTACGCAGGATAGTTTAAATGTTCTGGACCTGAAAACTTATGCAGATGCAAATGTTTATCCTTATTTAAAATTAATTGCATTTGAAAAAGATAACGTATTCCGTACCTCCCCGCAATTAAAATATTGGTATGTGTTATATGATGAAGCGCCTGAGTGCGCCATTAATCCTAAAAAAGGGTTTAAAACTATTAATGACACTTTACAGGAGGGCGATAATGTAACCATGATCTTACCAATAGAAAATGTGGGTACCATTCCATTTACCGATAGTTTAGTCATTACTTATTGGATTGAAGATGCAAGCCGCGTTATTCATAATCTGCCTCAGAAATTGAAGGCAAAACCATACAATCCCGGCGCAGTTATTTTAGACACGATCAAAGTAAATTCTTATTTATATCCGGGGAATAATGCTTTATGGATCGATGTGAATCCGCCCCAGAATACTAAATACCAAAAGGAGCAATATCATTTTAATAATATAGCGCGTTATGCATTTTCGGTTAAAAGGGATATAACTAATCCTTTATTGGATGTCACTTTTGACGGAGTAAGAATCATGAATGGCGATGTAGTTTCGGCCAAACCATATATTTTAATAAATCTTAAAGACGAAAATAAATTTTTAGCGCTTAATGATACTTCTGCATTCGTGGTATTCATAAAAAAACCCAACGATTTAGTTGAACAGCGTATTTATTTTGCAAACGGATTAAAATTTACTCCCGCACAATTACCAAATAACAGCTGTAAAATAGAATACAATCCTGCATTAGTGCAAGACGGAAAACATCTTTTAATTGTTCAGGGAAAGGATAGAAGCAGAAATCAATCGGGTGCAATTGATTATAGAATTACTTTTGATGTCATAAATAAATCTACCATCACTCAAGTAGTTAATTATCCGAACCCATTTAGTACATCAACACGTTTTGTTTTTAATTTAACAGGCAGTGAAGTCCCTGAAACGTTTAACATACAAATTATGACCATCACCGGTAAAATAGTTAAAACCATTATGAAAGATGAATTAGGTCCGCTGCATGTTGGACGTAACATAACTGAATATGCCTGGGATGGTAAGGATGATTTTGGTGATAAGTTAGCAAACGGAGTTTACTTGTATAAAGTGCAAACTAAAATAAACGGACAAAACATAGAACATCAAAGCACGGAATTAGATGGGTATTTTAAGAAGGAAATTGGTAAAATGGTAATAATGAGGTAATATGATTAAAAGTTACGCACTAATATTTTTGACTTTATTTTTTGCCCGTAATTCAACTTTTAGTCAGGTTAACTATAAAATTGGTGATATTGCCAATGAAACCATTGAAGTTTATGATACCAATAAAGTAGCTGTAAAATTAAAAGTACCGGATGATAATGGATATTTAATCGTTTACAATTACCGTTGGGTTAATGCAGGCAATGGCGTTGATTCGAAAGATTCCATAAAAGTATTAGAAGAAAAAATTGCTGAAGCCATTGTGGGTGGAATGATCGGTAAATTGCATGTGATTTGTATTTCTTATGATAAGGATGTAAAGTATGATGAATGGATCAATGTAATAAAAAAAGAAAAGCCTTTAAAAACAAATGCAAGATATAAAGTTGATTATTATAATTTGCACAATAACGGCATTGGTGAATTAAAAAGTAAAGCATTATTTAGCAGGCTTTGTTTAATTGGTCCTGACGGTAAAATTTTATTATGGTCGAAATATTTTGCGGGATTTAGATATCATAGAACTGAAGCAAGAATAAATGTAAAGGCTAAATTAGTTACGTCAGATAGTAAAGGTGTTAAAACGCCGTTAAACAATGCATTGGTGCATGTTGATTCGGGTGATAAATTTGATACGATTGCAAAAACAAGAACTGATAAATATGGTGACTTTGAATTGAATTTGCCGAATGATAAAAAGAAATATAAAATTAAGGTAAAGCCTGAGGATGAGAAAGTAAAAAATATCTCAATTTTAACGAGACAGGGACAAGAAGTTCAGAAAATGGAATTAAAAGCTACAGGTTTTGAGTATGAATTGTTAAGCGCTGATATCATTGTGTTAGCCGAAATACAAACGGAAGATATAAGTTTGAAATATGAACTTTTTAATTCATCAAGCCGTCTTAAAGATCTGACTACTGAAGAAAATATTTTTTATCCGGTTTCAAAAAGTGAAATAAAACCTGAATCAAAAATTATTTTAGATAAGATCGTTAAGATCTTAAACGAAAACCCAAAAGCGAAAGTGGAGATCATTTCGCACACCGATGCCATTGGCGATGACGCTGCTAATTTGGAATTATCAAATAAGCGGGCTTTAACTGTAGCTGATTATCTTATTAAAAGCGGAATAGCATCCACACGAATAAGAGCATCCGGTAAAGGTGAAACTCAGATCCGGAATCGCTGCGTAAATGGTGTGGGCTGTTCAGATAAAGAGCACGAATACAACCGGCGGACTGAGTTCAAGTTTAGTAAATAGATCTTTACTCTTCGTAAAAATAAATTTTAATAAAGGCGACATCTTTTAAAAAATCTACTTTGGTAATTGTAATACGGTTTACTTTAACTCCCATTCTGTTTTCAATATCCAGCAATAATTCACTTCTTTTCTCCGGTTTAATTAACTCAATATTTTCGTAAATTATTTGTTTAGCAACTTCCTTTCTCATGAGTAAGTTACTTTCAAGGAGGTAAGTTAAAAGAATTATAAAGGCATTCAAAACACCTATGAAAATAAATTCGTAATAGTATTCAATATTCTCCAGTTTAATAACCGCGGTCATTAACCCAATGGAAATTACTAAAAACAAATAGGTCATATCCTTTATGCTAAATTCTTCCGTCCGGTAGCGGAGCATTCCAAAAACCGCAAATAAACCGAATGCGGCACCCATGCTTATCTTTACTTTGTTCAGGAAAAAACAGAGTAAGAAAATAATGAGATTAAAAATGAAATAAGTAAAAAATAATTCACGGTGTTTATATATCTTAACATATACCACCCGTATTAAAACATAAACGGATAAAATATCAATAATAAATCGTCCGCCAAATCTGGTGATAAAATCTTTTACGGCAACAATGGTTTCAGGTTTAGCAACTTCGCTAGCAACTTGTAATAGAAACATAATTTAGGATTTTTTGAATGTGTAATAATTTCGCTTTGAACTGATTTGTTTTAACACCGGGCTTTGTATAAGCAACTGCCATACAATATTTGCTAATGGAGCCGGTCCTGATATGTAATTTTTTCATGACATTAATAAATGGTGAGTCTTTTGTTTTTTCCTGTTTTACTTCAGCAATTACCATTTGATGCATTTTTTTCTCAATAGTATCTTTTTTAAATTCAAGATCAAGATCAATTGTTAACCGTTCAGTACCTACACGATTTACAAGTGTAATCCGGGAATAATTTACCCAAAGAGTAGGAATTAATGTATTTGGTAAATAAGGTGTTTTGTCTGATAAAAACTGTTGCGCATCTTCAGGCCAGTCAAACAAAACATCTTTCTTTTTTATTCTTTCTTTAAATGTACGCCCTTTGTTATTTTTAAACTTCACTTCTAAATAACCGATATTTGAATCAACATAGGTTCTGTGACGAACTTTGTAGCGGTTTAATTTCCCATTGTGATGTTGGTAATACAATTCCAGATCTGTCGTATCGTAGTATAATGTTTTATAATCGCTTACACGTTTACCGTTTACTTCAAGGATCCTGTAATTATCTATAACTAAATTTAAAACTTGTTCTAACCGGGAAATGTGAAAAGTGAATTTTGTATCGGTACGGTTCATGAGCTTAACATTATTCATTTCCCCAAGATTAATTGGCGGGTAGGTTTTAAGAAGATTATGAATGTTATTAAACATTATTTGGTAATATACGTATGTTTTTTAACTGAAATTAATTTCCCTTCAGCATCAAGGGTTTTACGTTCTAATTTCAATCCTTGTTTATCGTAAGTATAAGTGTTTTTCTTCGTTAATTTTCCCTCGGCATCATAAAACAGTTCCTCTGTTTTTTCGCGAAGCATGTTGTATCTGGTTGTTTTTTTTTCTGTTAATTTATTATTGGCATCGTACTGCTCATCTTCAATTTCATCGCCTTGCGAATTGTATTTTGTTTTATGTATGTCTTTAATACCGCCTTCCTTAGTATAATTTGTTTCTTCGGTGGTCTGGCCTTTTGAATTAAATGTTTTTTTGCTGTCAAAAATGGTTTTTCCATTTTCGGTTATGGTTGAATAAGATGATTTTATTTTATGTTTTTTGA
>DATMPR010000219.1:0-16197 GCA_035567575.1 Bacteroidia bacterium | reverse complement strand
CTTAACAGGCAATTAGGTGTTGTTCCTTCCGAAATTGACGCAGTTATTTTGTCTCACGCTCATGTAGATCATTCAGGAAATTTGCCTCTATTGGTTAAACAAGGTTTTTCGGGAAAAATATATTGTACCCCTGCAACTTATGATGTATGTAAAATTTTATTATTAGATAGCGCGCACATTCACGAAAGCGATATTCATTTTGTAAATAAGTCACGAGCTAATACTAATTTAGAACCGCTCAAGCCAATTTACACAGTGAATGATGCAGAACATTGCCTTAAACACTTTAAAACAATTCCATTTAATACTGAGTTCTTTCTTAACGACGAGATTTCGTTTAGCTTTTCTGAAGTTGGTCATATTACGGGTGCTGCAGCCATAAATATTACCGCTACCGAAAATAAAAAAATTACGAAGCTTGCTTTTAGCGGTGATGTAGGGCGTTATACTGATATGCTTTTAAAAGCACCGCAGCCATTTCCGCAAGCGGATTATATTATTTGTGAATCAACTTATGGCGACAGGTTACACGAAGCTCATATTGACGCTGAAAAAAAATTATTAGATGTCGTTTTAAAAACCTGCATTGAAAAAAAGGGTAAATTGATCATTCCCGCATTTAGTTTAGGCAGAACACAGGAAATTGTTTTAGCACTTGATAAATTAAAAAACAATGGCTTTTTACCGGATATCAAAATTTTTGTGGATAGTCCTCTATCCGTAAGTGCCACTGATATTGTAAGAAAACATGTGGAATGTTTTAATAAAGAGTTACAGGATTATATAAAAACAGATCCGAATCCATTTGGATTTAATAATTTAAAATATGTTCAGGATTCGGCTGAATCAAAAGGGCTAAATCATTTAAATGAACCCTGCATTATCATTTCTGCTTCAGGCATGTGTGATGCAGGTAGAATAAAACATCATTTGATGCATTGTATTGCTGATAAAAAAAACACAGTATTAATGGTAGGTTATTGCGCTCCTTATACATTAGGAGCACGATTGCTTCGGAGGGAAAAAAAAGTACATATTTACGGAGAAATGTTCGAGGTAAAAGCGGATATTGAATCAATACATTCCTACAGTGCACATGGTGATTATAATGAGTTGCTTCGTTTTTTATCTTGTCAGGATAAACAAAAAGTTAAAAATATTTTTTTAGTTCATGGCGAAACTGCCGCAAAAGTTGCTTTCAAAGAAAAATTATCGCATGAAGGTTATAAAGTTGTATCCATACCACATAAGGGTGAGCAATATAAATTGGACTAAATGAATATTGCACTTTTTTATATTCTTGCCCTGCTTGCTGAAATAATGGGAACTATAGGAGGCTTTGGGTCTTCCATATTTCTTGTTCCCCTTGGAGGTTTTTTTTTCGACTTCAAAACTGTACTTGCTGTTACATCTGTAATTCATTTATTTAGCAATACTTCCAAATTAGTTTTGTTTTATAAAGGCATTAACCTCCGGCTTCTTCTTTTAATTGGTTTGCCGGCAGTTATTTTTGTTTTATTGGGTTCATGGTTATCTACTGTCTTATTTTTAAAATACGCTGAGATCACATTAGGTTTCTTTTTAATTGCTTTTAGTCTTTTCTTTTTCTTGAATCCCGATTATAAATTAGCTTCCACAAAACCCAATGCAATTTTAGGCGGAAGTATTTCTGGTTTCTTAGCCGGATTAATTGGAACGGGCGGGGCCATTCGCGGTTTAAGCCTTGCAGCGTTTGGACTCGAAAAAACAACCTTCATTGCAACTTCTGCCGCCATCGATTTTTTTGTTGACTTAACCCGATCGGTTATATATTTAAGTAATAATTTTCTTGAAAAGGAATATTATAAAACCATTCCGTTTTTGTTTATTATTGCCGTTGCTGGGTCGTACGCTGGTAAATTAATATTAAAATATATTAGTACCACACAATTCAAAAAGATTGTCTTATCTTTTATCCTCGTTATTGGTCTCATTATGATATGGAAAACACTTTCGCAATAAATAGATTGGACACTCGCCAATGTGCTGCCTAAACAAAAACACAAATTGGATTGAGATTTGTTTTCTGACTTTTATCATTCTTTTTAATGAGGTAAATCAGTGCCTTATTAAGCTTCTATAAGTAATTTTAAATAAAAAAATGAAAACTATCCTTATAGCCACAGACTTTTCGCCAGCCGCAGATAATGCCTCGGATTATGGTTCAGAATTAGCCAAGTATTTTAATGCTAAATTAATTCTCCTTAACGTTTATCCGTTGCCACAAGCTAATTACGATACCGGAATACCACCTGATACTATTACTATTCTTAAACAAGTCTCATTAGATAGCTTAAACGAAGTAAAAACTAAATTACTTGCTAAATCTCCCGGAATAGAAATTGAATGCATCACAGTAATGGGCGGAACTTATGATAGCATAGAACAAATTTCGAAGGAAAATGATGTTGATCTGGTGGTGATGGGAATTATTGGTCATGCCGGTATATTAAAAGAACATCTTATAGGAAGTAACGCCGTTAAAACAGCAAAACATCTTCAACTTCCTGTTTTTATAATACCTCAAGATGTGAAATACAAACGTATTCAAAAACTCTCTTTTGCCTGTGACATGAATCATACTGAAGAGACAGGTGTAATTTATTTGGCAAAATATTTTGCCAAATTATTTGATGCTGAGTTGGAAGTTGTAAATATTGAGCAGCCTGGTAAAGAATTAACACCAGAAAAAGCAAACACATTCGAGTTTGTGGAAGAAAAATTACACTCAGTTGCTCACCGAATCTTTACGGTTTCAGATGAGAATCCCGTACACGGACTGGAAGATTATTACAAGCGTTATCCGGTGGATGCAGTAATGTTAAACACAAAGAAGCATAATGTATTTCATAACCTTTTTATAAGAAGTGTTATCAAAAAAATGGTCTTTCATACGAATGTGCCATTATTAATTATGCACTAAACAAAATTTAATTCCAAAGAAATGCCCTTAGAAAATCTAAGTTGCAATATCACCGGCTTCTTCTGAAAACGATTTATGAAATCTAATTCTTTCATTTTAAAATCTTACCACGATTTAGCGTCTCCTGCTGCTTTCATTTTCTTAATCCACAAAATAACAGCCCAGATTCCTGTTACACCGAATGCAATCAAAAACAAATTGATAAAGTTCTTTAAAATGTCGTAAAAACAAATACCAGTCGCAATTCCGGAGCAAATGATGCAAATTTTTAAGAGATATAACTCTAAATTTGACCAGGTCGTTTTTATAAAAAGAAAATTCATTATTTTTTTATTTAGCTCTTCCAACGAAAATTTATTTTCTCCTAAAGGTTTTGCCAGATTTTTGCCCTTAAAAGCGATGCTGAAAATGTAATTTTCCTACTCATTTATTATTTTTTTCAATTTTTTCTCTTCTTCGGCAAATCCGGATTGATTCTCAAATTTACTCGTGATCATCTTTCCTGAAATATTAAATGTTACAATGGAATAAAAATAATATTGGTTAGCCACCTCCGTTATAAAGCCATTTTTTTCACAAGCAACCAAGGTTTTATTTAACGCAGCATTATCTCCATACATAAACATAATTTCAGCGCGAATATCTTTATTTGAAACAATTCCTAAATCTTTATCAAACAAATAAACGATAATACTTCCAGCCAGATTTATCATCTCTATTTTATAACCCTGTTCAACGTTTAAAATTCCACCGTGTGGCCCTGTTCCGTTTTTAATTACAACTTGTCCCCTTAAAGTACTTAACATAGTAATTAGAATAATTGTAAACATTGTTTTCATTTTTATTTATTTATTTATTGTAAAATTTAAACTACAAGCGCTGGATAAATAGTTGTTTTTTTAATACTAATAGCTGGTTTCTTAATCTTTTTTCTTTTCCATTTAATAAATGTTTTTCTAGCATTCCTTTTATTAATTACAATTTTTTTAATTCTCCGAATATGATTTGAAATTGTTATTGCCATTACATTTTGTAAATTGTAATTTTTTTATTTTATGGAATCTTTTGGCACGCAGTTATTTTTCAAGAATTTTTCAGGGTTCATTTTAAAAGTTTCTTTACATTCATATGAATCAAAATAATAATTTCGTCCTTTATATTTTAGGTCATAGGATTCCGCCTTACTTACTTTCATGCCACACACAAGGTCTGTAGTTATCATGTTCAAAGTACATTGATTAAGCAAAAATTTTTGAGGGTTCATTTTAAATACTGCCCTACTGTCATACGAATTAAAATAATATTTTTTATCTGCATATATCAAATCATAAGATTCAGATTTATCCACTTTCATACCTGACACAGGGTCAAAAAAAACATTTTTTGTATCTGATTGAGCAACTAATTTGCAGGATAGAATAACGCAAATCAATAGGACGTTTTTTTTAAACAAATTTATTTTCATAATTCAGTTTTTTATTAGGAATAAATTTTTTCGTATAAATTTATATTATTAATGAGTTTTATCAACAATGAGCATAATTCATCTCAGCGTAATAATATTTTACCTCCCTCCACTTTGCAAAAAGGCCACGATTTTATTTTTTTCATTCTCAGTAAGTAAGGCCCTACTTTGCATGTGTAATCCAATTGTTTCCCATTGACTAGCTGAAAATGACGATGGAGAAGGTGTATTGTGACAACGCTGACAATTCTCGGCCCACAATAGAACACCGGGTTTCTGGGCTATCTTTTTATTTTCAATACAACCTGAATTAAACAATAAAACAAAACAAAATAGGATATGGTTGGACATTGCCAATACTTTGAAAAATTTGTTTGTTAATCTCATAATAATTGTGATTAAAATTGTACTGAATATTGAATAATTAGACGTTTATATAAATTAGTGTTACTTTGATAGCCACCTAGATTAACTGGAACGATATTCTTTACCGCCCGATTTTCATACACTACTTTTAATACTGATCTCCAGGAAATCCAACAATTTAAACCAATATCATATTCATTTGTTATTGCACCTAAGGTAGAATTTAAAGGGGTATTATAAGTAACATACCTTCCTGCCAATTCGAAATTTTTGAGTATACCGGGTGCTTTTGTTGGTCTTAAAGATAACTGGCCAAAAAATGAACTGGTTTGGTTTGAAAATGTATAAAGAGACGAATCAACAGGGCTGAAATATCTTTCATTACTAATGCTGATATTGTTAAACTGAGCTTTAACATTTACTAAAATACTCGTTATTGTTTTTACGTAATTCAAGTCGAACGAATACATAGTGGTGGTTGCACTTTTATGTATTGAATTATCATCTCCAATTCCTCCATGTAAACCAGAAATGCCAAGTTCTAAAGAAGAGTTGGAAAAAGGAAATAGCGATAACCGTCCAGTAATTGTTTTGTTTCTATTATTATCGACGATTCCCACGTTTTGAATGGTACCATCATTCATGAGTTGCATTCCATTGGTTAAGCTAATATCATAAGACCATTTCATAGCTCCCAACGGTAACCCGCCTTCTATTTCCACACCGAAATCACTTGAAGGTGGGTAATTAGCAACACCAACTGGGTCAGAACCTAATTTATTTATCCAACCAGCCGCAAGTCTCTTATTGTAAATTCCAAAAGGCAGAACCAAATAACCGCCTCTAACAATAAACCCCGGCTTCACAAAATATGAAACATCTCCCCAATTAACCCCTAAAGATTTTCCATCCCATGAAGGTTCAAATTCTATAAGCAGCTTCTTTCCATGTCTCCAAAGCATTAAGGGACTTATTTCAAACCGATCAGCATCTGCCAAACTATTAGTTTTTGTATTGCTTTTCACCCCATTAATATTTGAGATATTATTGTTTAAAACAAATCCCATGGTTGCAAGACCGACAACTAAAAAATTACTTTCGCCTTTTTTTTCCTGTGCCACTTCCTTTTCAATTTTTTCAACCCTGTAATATAAAGAAGAATCTATTACCAGGTTATTCGCCGATAAAGAATCATTTATCTTCTTATCCTGCTGAGCTAAGGATATATCTACTGCACAAAACAAAATTGACACAAAGAATATCCTAATTAATTGATAATTTACTTTCATTGTTCCCTTTTTTTTATTTCTTTATTTGAAGCATTCAATTCTAGTTTTTATTTTTTGGATTTTGGTTTCTCAAGCTCAATTGCGTCTGCCTGCAATGATCTTATGTAATTAACAAGTTGCCATCTTTCCATTGCAGATAAAGTATTTTGGAATGTAGGCATGGTTTGATGCCCATTGGTTATTCTCCAAAACAGAGAACCATCAGTTTCATTTTCCACTTTGCTTTTAGTTAAGTTATAGGGTTTAGGGGTTAGAGACATCCCCACGGGGCCATCTCCTTTACCTTTATCACCATGACAAGGGGCGCAGTTGGATACAAACAGCTGTTTTGCTACAGGGGGAATTCGTAAACCGCCAATAGGATTTATTAGTGCATCGGCAGTTTTTGGGGCAATCCATTCATCAACGGTTGATTGGCAGTATGTTTTGTTTATTAAAATAAACATAAAAAAACATAACAAGAACACTAACTTATAATATAAACTATTACTAAATATCTCAAAGGAGGAGGCCTTCGGCTCGCGGATAACAATTGTATCCCTAACTATTAAAACACGGTGTATTTTTATTTTTTCCATTTTTTTTGATGCAAATATTACAATGCAAGAATATAAACTACAAACAATTTAAAATCCATTTGAACCTGCTAATGAAACCGGATCATAAACACCACTTTCTTCAGGCCTGATACTCATTACCGGAATTCGGGAATGATTAACAATTCTTTTGGCAAACGCTCCTAAAAACATGCTTTTCATGTGTGATTCATGATCGGTTAATAGCACAATTAAATCGGCTTTTATCTTTTTAGAATAACTCAGTACAGATTCTGCAAAGTTGTTTCCTTTTGCTATTTTAATTTCATAAGGTAAGCCAGCTTTTCTCACTGCTTTTTCAACTGAATCAATTTTTATTTTGAATTTCTTTGAATCCGTATCATCTCCTTTTTCAATAAATCCATAAACATTAATTTTAGCAGCATATCGTTTTGCAAGAGCAATTGTGGTATCTACCTTTTGTCTTGAGTAAACACAGTCATCAATGGGAAGAACTATGTTTGTAAAACCAAGCTTTTTATAATGAGTTTGAACTGTAACTACCGGGCAAGTACAAACTGTTACTATTTTGTATGCGTTACTTCCCATAAAGAATTCATCGAACCCGCTTGCACCATGCGTTCCTATTACTACCACGTCAATATTGTTTTCTTTTACGGTTTCAATTATACCGGAAGTTGTGTGTCCTGTTTTGCAAACTGGTTTTATGTCGATTATATATTCCTTTTTCAATTTCTCAGCGAGTTCATTTAATCTTTTTTCGGCAAGTTTTTTTACTTCACCAAAATCATTGATCAATATTGCAGGATTATAAATGTTGTATACAGTGTCTGATATCTCTACTACATGAAGTAAATGAAGATTTGCTTTACATAAACGGGCCATAAAAGCAGCGTGTTCCACCGCTAATAAACCAGTTTTGGAAAAATCTGTCGGAACAAGAATATTCCGTATCTGAAGTTTTTTCATACAAGGTCTCCGATTATTTTTGGAGTACTGGTTCGTAATAAATTGGGTCGCCATGTAATGGTTTAATGTCCTTTTTGAATTTCTCAATCAAAAGCATTTCATCAATGGTAACAGGTTTGTAGGCCATTGCCACTTTTTCCATTATTGCAATGAAAGTTGCTTTAAGTTTTGGACTTAAGTAATGGCTATTAGTGCGAATCTGTTTCATGGCCCAGTCATAAGCATCTTTCGTTGGCGTTTTGTCTTTGTCCATTACCTGAAAGATAATGTCGGAAATGTCAAAAGCATAATCTTTGCAACGAAGTTCTGCCGTTACAATATTGTGAAATTTCTCGCGCTCTTCTTTTTGCACTTCGCCGTCAGCACGGGCAATTGCATAGGCGAGCTCACCTATTGCGTAATGTAAATTTTCCGTTGGTGTCATGTTTTTATTTTTAATTTATATAATTCAAAAGTCTTAAATGATTAATGAGTTATTTATGAGGGCACTCAGTAGGTGGTATGATATTTATCAGTTGAATTCATTTACATCCACTTGCTTAAAAAAGTATTGATTTCGATTTTAAGCGAGATAAAAATACTTTCAAAGGATTTCATATTATCCCTGATAACGGCATGATCTTTTATATTCCGGTGATCAACAGCCGTTCCATTTTTTTTAATATCGTTGTTAATAGCATCATCGCTAAGATTGATCTCATGGTTTATTCTGTCGATATGATCTTTTTGAATGATTAATTGGTTTTGGAAATGCTCAACTTTAGCTAATATTTCTTTCGAGGTGTTTTTTGACGCTATTTCCGCCAATCGGTGACCTAATATTTTGATCTCATCTTTATAGAACGACAGGTTGCTCGCCCATTCTTTGTTTTCCTCGTGCTGGGTGGAAATTTTTTCAGTTTTCATATCCTTTTTTTAATGATTTGTGTGGAACAAAAGTCAGGTAAAAGCTTGGATAGTGTTATGAGTGGCCTCAGAAGGGTATATGACTTATGTCATAAGAATTCAAAAAATGACTTTTTACATTTACCCGGTCAAAATTTGCTAAATTTACCATGAATACTATTAAGCATACAAAAATGGAAAGCAGAGAAGGCATTGATGCCCTTTTTCTATATGCTACTGAGGGGATTCTGGTGGCAAATGACAAAGGTGAGATCACACGCACTAATCCAAGCGTTGAAAAACTATTTGGATATGAAAAAGACGAATTAATTGGAAAAAAAATAGAAGTCCTTATCCCGAAACGTCTTACCGAGAAACATAAAAATCATAGAGAGAAATACAATCATAATCCTCATGCCCGTTCAATGGGTGCCGGAATGGATCTTTATGGATTGAAAAAAGACGGAAGTGAACTTCCGGTTGAAATCAGTTTAAGTCCATACTCAACGGCAGATGGAAAATTTGTAATTGCTTTTATTGTAGATATTACTGTGCGTAAACAAGCTGAAGCAAAGCTAAAGAATTATTCCTTTGAACTTGAAAAGCAGGTAAAGGATAGAACACTTATCCTTGAAGAAGCAATTGAGGAACTTGAAAAAACAAAGAAAGATCTGCATAAAGCATTAGATAAGGAAAAAGAATTGAATGAACTAAAATCGCGTTTTGTTTCTATGGCTTCTCACGAATTTAGAACGCCGCTTACCACTATGATGTCTTCTTTATCCTTAGTAGCTAAATACAGAGAGCAAGATGATAAAGAAAATCATGTTAGGCACGTAAGCAAGATAAAAACATCTATTAATAATCTTACGGATATTTTAAATGATTTTCTATCCATAAGTAAACTTGAAGAAGGCAAACTTGAAAATATGCCTGAGCAAATGAATCTTAAAACCTTTACTATTGAGATCATTAATGAGATGAATAGTATGGCAACCGAAAGGCAGAAGCTTGTCCATAAATACTCCGGTAGAGAAAGTGTTTCGCTTGATAAAAAACTTTTAAAGAACGTATTATTTAACCTTATTTCAAATGCAATTAAATTTTCCCCTGAAGGAGGTGAGATCGAAATCAACATTGAAGCTAACGATACATCCGTTAAAATTTCGGTTAAAGACAGCGGAATAGGTATTTCAAAGGAAGATCAAAAACATCTTTTCGAACGTTTTTTCAGGGCGCACAATGCTGCACATATTCAGGGAACTGGTTTAGGGTTGAATATTGTTGCAAAATATTCTGAACTGATGAATGGATCTTTAGATTTTGTAAGTGAAGAAAATAAAGGAACAACGTTTACCATTATAATCCCGCAATAAATATGAAAAAAATTCTTTTGATAGAGGACAACAAAGATGTGCGTGAAAACACTGCAGAGATTTTAACAATGGCCAAGTACAAAGTTATTACCGCTATAAATGGTAAGGAAGGTGTAGAATTGGCACAAAAGGAAAAACCAGACCTTATCATATGCGATATAATGATGCCTGTGTTAGATGGGCATGGAGCATTACACTTACTTTCAAAAAACGAAGAAACATCAAGTATTCCTTTTATTTTTTTAACTGCAAAGGCTGAAAGAAGCGATTTTAGAAAAGGAATGGAAATGGGGGCCGATGATTATTTAACCAAACCCTTTGACGATGTTGAGTTAATGAATGCTATTGAAAGCCGTTTAAAGAAAAATGAAATCCTGAAAAAGGAATTCACGAAAAACATGGCAGGCATTAACAATTTTATTAATGAAGCCAAAGGAATCGAATCGCTAAAAAAATTATCCGAAGAACGTGAAATAAGGCTTTATAAAAAGAAGGATGATATTTATAAAGAAGGTGGTTATCCAAAAGGAATTTATTTTGTAAGTAAAGGAAAGGTAAAAATTGCTCAAGCCAGCGATTCCGGGAAAGAATTTATTACCGAGCTATATAATGAAGGAGATTTTTTTGGCTACCTATCATTATTAAAAGACGAAAAATATGCAAGCTCGGCTTCCACTCTTGAAGATTCTGAAATCTATATGATTCCAAAAGAAGACTTTTTCTCTTTGATTTATAAAAACGCTGAAGTATCCCGTAAGTTTATTGAAATACTTTCTAATAACCTCTTAGAAAAAGAACAGCAGCTTGTTAAACTCGCCTATAATTCGGTTAGAAAAAGAGTTGCGGAAGCTCTTGTTAAACTTTCTGATAAGTACAAAAAAGAGACAGATCCCAAATTCAGCATGAATGTTTCAAGGGAAGACCTGGCGAATATTGTTGGGACAGCAACTGAAACGGTTATTCGTACTCTCAGTGATTTTAAAGAAGAAAAGCTTATTGAAATATCCGGCAGTACAATTTCACTTATCAGCTATGATAAATTGGCAAAAATGAGAAACTGATTCATTTATAAGTTTTAGTCATTGTTGATGGTGTACATATAATAAAATCTCCTGTACCTATTGCATTTTCTTCTAATTTTGAATTATCTTTTTGCTCAGCGGAGGAAATAACCAATATTTTCAGATTTGGATTTTGTTGCTTCAAATACCATTCAATTCCCTGATGATTGTTGCTGTGATAAGCACCGTTATAGTGAATAAATGTTTTACCTTTTGACCAGTTCTTTAGAATAAAATATGCCATCGTTGCATCCTTGTAAGCCTGCGATTTTGGTAAGTTTTGACCACCGTGCCCCCCGGCATTTTCAAATATCTCCTTGTAACATTTAAGTGTGCTGTCATATTTTATGGGATAAGGCGCCATCCACTTCTTTGCTTCTACATCTATACTGTCCAGAGACTTTTCTCCTCGTGAATAGACCATATTAGCATACCGGCGCGGAATATTACAGGCCACGAATTTTAATTTGTTAGCTTTTGCAATATCCAAAAGAGGTTTATAATCAGTAGCGAAGTTATTCCAAAGCTTGACTTCTTCCTTCATAGTTTTTTCAGAAGTTTTTCCCGTCAAATATTCGTTCAAAGCTATTTGGTCGTCAGCCTCAAACATTTCGGCACCTAATACAAGATTTTCTTTCTTGTCGGCAAGAAGGTCTTCCGTTATTTCTCTTTGCAACCAATGACAGACGGGATTGTCATGCAATTCACCAAATAAAATAATATCCGCTTTTTTCGCTTCATTTAATAACTGATCATAACTTGCTTTATTCCCCTTGGAATCAAATAACACAAATGGTTGTTTTTCGAGTTTAATAACTACAAAACTCATCAGTAATAAAAAAGGTAATGGGACTATAATTTTTTTCATAATGCTGTTAAGGTAAAATATTTATTTAAGGTTGTATTACATGGATATTATAGAGGTAATTCTATAGTTATAAACGGTCTAATTCAGGTATAAGATTAAGAATATCTTTCGTACTAACCAATTTGGAAGGCCTGATAATAATCATAGCCCTTTCTGACCCCACTCAGCAAGTACTCCTTATAACCTCAATACTTTTGTTTCATAATTATTTGAGATAAAGAAAAATGGAAATCATTAATCAATACCACGAAATTGCCGCGGTGTTAATAGCAAGAGTTTTTTTGGGTTGCCTTTTCTTCTTTCAGGGATATGATGCAATTTTCAACGTTAAACTAAAGAACGTTATTGCAACTTTCGAAGCAAGTTTTGCGAACAAAGGTATTCCGAAATTTCTTACTGCTTCGGCTTCATGGTTTACTTGTTATACTGAACTTATAGGAGGGACACTTCTAATTCTTGGCCTTTTCGAATATGGAGCTTTATATCTGTTGGGGCTTAATCTAATTATTGCCGCGATTGGTTTTGGAATTAATACCCCAATGTGGGATACAAGGTATGTGTTACCCCGCTTACTATTGATTTTATTTCTCCTTTTTGTTCCACAGGCTTGGAACATATTAACCTTAGATCATTTATTTTTTGAACCATAAAAACACAGAATCATGGAAACAACAATCAAATCAAATCAGACAAAAACTTCTGTAAGAGCAGAAAAAATCAGTGGGGACTCATCTTTCCTTTTTTGGCGGAATTTAGAAGATAACCGCTTCGGTATAATTGCAATGTTGGTTGTAATTATTGGTTGCACCGGTGGATTAGCAGCTGCGTTTGGGGCTCGAGCGGACACGCTTAAACTTGCAATGGTAGCTTTTCCGTCAATAATAGCTTTGGCCCTTGTATTAGCCGTAGCACCAATGAAAGTCATAACGTACGTAAGTGTCATAGCTCTTGTACTTGATTTAATAGTTCTCATTTTCTAATTCATAAAAAGAAAACACAATGAAAGTAATTCTTGTACCAACCGATTTTTCAAAAACCGCAACAAATGCTATAAACTATGCTGTTGAGATTGCAAAATTGATAAGAGCAAAATTAATTCTGTTTCACGCATTTCACGTTCCGGTGGTGGCAACAGAAGTTCCTATTGCTTTGCCATCTCTAAATGAACTTGAAAAAGATTGCATGGAAGGTCTAAAAAAAATACAAACGAGCATACAACTCAATCAGGGAGTTGCATTAAGCATCGAATGTGTTTGTAAATGTGGGTTTGCCGTTGATGAAATTAATCTGTACACAAAAGAGAATAAGGTCGACCTTATAGTGATGGGAATGCAGGGAGGTGGATTCATAACTGAAAAAATAATCGGTAGCATTACAACCGCTTTATTGCGTGAGTCGAAATGCGCTGTTTTAGCCATAGATCAAAAAGTAAGATTCAGAACGCCAAAAAAGATTGTTCTGGCTTGCGATTATATGGAAACAGACAATCAGACTGTTCTCGCTCCTTTAAAAGAAATGGTTAACTTATTCAAATCCCATGTGTATGTACTTAATGTTATACACGAATTGGAATGTGTTCCTTCAATTCCTAAAGCGGTATCCGAGTTTATTAATTTAGAAGATTCACTTGGGGATGTGGATCACTCGCTTCATTATTTGCGAGAAGAAAGTATTGTTGATGGGATAAATGATTTCGTTTCGGAAAGAAAAATGGATATGGTAGTAATGATTCCCCGGAAACATTCATTTCTTAAGAGAGTATTTCAGGAACCGAACACAAAACGTATGGCGTTTCACACCAATGTTCCGTTGCTGGCCTTACATTAATAAAATAAATTTCTGACAAAATGGATACACAAACATTAAAACAAAAAATCAAAGATGGAAATTTGAGTGATACCGAGTTGGAAGCTATTATTGGAAATAACAATAAACATCATCGGGGCAAAGGAAACTTTTTGAAAAGTATCCTAAAGGGTTATACTGATGCGGTCACTGTTCCTAATATGTGGAAGGCAACCTTGGAGTCATTACTGATACTTATTGTAATTATTGGAGCAATCATTCTTTCATATTCTGGTAAAATGGACAACACAATAACCGCAGTATTACTGGCCGCAGTATTAGGATTTTTATTTGGAAAATTAAGATAAACAACAATTAAATAATAACCATGAAAATAACAATAAACGACCAGAGGAAGATCTTTGCGATTCAGGAAGAGTTCAATGCACTTTTTCCGTACCTAAAGCTTGAGTTTCTCTCAAAGCCTCATTCAGTGGGAGGCGGGTCTCCCAAAAAATTGGTGAAACACAGCAGCAAGACATTGGGAGAGTGTAGGATTATACACAACAAAGGAAATATAACCATTACACCCAATATGACAGTTACCGACCTTGAGCAAAATTTTGCTGACGTCTATGGATTAGGCGTACAAGTATTCAGGAAATCCGGTAGAGCTTGGCTTGAAACCACGGTAACAGACGGATGGACACTTGAGGAGCAAAACAAACAAGGTGCAGCATTAAGCAAAGTTGCATAAAAAAACTGATAAATATCAGTACTTCAACTGAGTCACCTCATTTGGAAGAATAAAAAACGGTAATATTTTTGTTCCAGATAAATAAAATAAACGTTTAACTCATAAAAAAGAAAAAATGAAACAAGACAAAACAAACAAAAACGAAAATTTTACTCCGACATTGTTTGCGGACATTTTCGACAATGCTAAATTCTTTGGCAAAAACTGGTTGGAAAAAGAATTCGGTCAATCACTACCGGCAGTGAACATTAAAGAAACGAATAAAGACTTTAACCTCGAATTCGCCGCTCCGGGCTTTAAAAAAAATGATTTTAAAGTAAGTGTTGATCACAATGTACTTAATATCTGTGCAGAAAAGGAAGAAGAGAAAAAAGAGGAGAACAAAAGATTTACAAGAAAAGAGTTTTCCTATAATTCATTCTCGCGCTCCTTTACTTTGCCTGAATCTGTAAATGCAGAGAAAATTGATGCGAAGTATGAAGAAGGAATCCTGAAATTAAGTGTTCCAAAATTGGTAGAAACAAAATCTCTTCCGAAAAAGGAAATCAAAGTCGCTTAAAATTCAGATTTTCCTAAAGCCCAATCTATCTTCCAGGATTGGGCTTTTCTTTTGAATTAATTTAAAAACAAAAAAAATGAAAACAATTATAGCCGGAACAGATTTTAGCGCATCCTCAGTTAACGCTTGTGAGTATGCAGCGTTCTTAGCTCAAAAGTTGAATTGCAAGCTTACTATCTTCAATATGTTTGAAGCTCCAATTATACATTCGAACGTAGGGCTCTATGGGATCTCGTATACTTCCCAAAGAAGAACGAGCCTTCATAATACAAATAAACTTGTAAATCAGCTTAAAAAAGTATTTCCAAAAATAAAGATCGACTACTTTGTAACATTTGGTAACCTTAAACAAGAACTTAGAGATTTTGTTTCTGTCCACAAAGTAGAAGCTGCTGTAATGGGACTTGAAAGCAAAGATAAAATATCGAAATTTATATATGGGAGTCGTGGAGTTAATCTTGCCGGAAAAATAGATTGCCCGGTTATTATTGTGCCTTCAAAATACAAAGTTCATAAGTTATCTAAAATTTTATTGGCCGTTGACAATAATGAAAAACTCCTTAAATCATCACTTAGTGGTTTAGAAAAATTCGTTAAACAAGCAAAAACTAATATAGCTCTCTTGCATGCAAGAACTGAAGATGAGATTTTTGATCCGGTAATTACTAATATGAAATTCAATGGCAAAAAACTTCCAATTGAGGTTATAAAAGCAAAAGATATACAAGATGGTGTCAAAAAATATTGCGCTGGCGGAGGTATAGATCTTGTCACAATTCTCAGCAAGAGGCATTCCGTATTTTACAATTTGTTTTCTGAGTCTCATACTAAAAAAGTGGCTTTTGCTACAAGAATTCCGGTAATGGCAATTCACGAATAAGACCACTTGTCTATTTTTCATCATTTACAATTTAAAAACTTATGTATTTTTCAAGGAGTGTGTATTTCGGATTAGGTATTGCTCTTTCAGTAAAAAAAGAAGTAATATAAATGAAATCATCAGCATTCCATAATCTTTTAGTTGAGACAGGAAACCTGTATCGCTTCGTGTTTAAATTTTTCAAAGAAGGATTTAAGCCGAGGTATGAGTTTGCTGAATTGATAAGGCAATGTTTTTATATCGGAAATAAAACGCTCCCACTTGTTGGGGCAACTGGATTCATTATGGGATTGGTGATCACTATCCAATCACATCCGTCGATGGAAGCATTTGGAGCACAATCCTGGCTACCTTCGGTAGTTTCAGTTTCCCTTATAAGAGAAATCGTGCCTGTGATCACAGCTTTGATATGTGCTGG
>DATMPR010000218.1:0-7599 GCA_035567575.1 Bacteroidia bacterium | reverse complement strand
AAAACCAACGTCCCAACTTTTTGCATTTACAACAATATCATGCAATTTATCTTCCCAATTTGATTTGGATCGTATTTTTTTTCCCGGCAAAGTAAAATTCTGAAACCACTTAGGCTGTGTTCCGGTTGTGATCCCGCTTAGATCACCCGAATAATATTTTCCATTATAATTTAAGTTTGTACTGCCACCCACCATTAAAATCCGTTTTTCGTAAATTTCTTTCGGTAATTTGTAATGTACAGTAGATAAAATTTGTTTTAATGTTCCGCGCTGAATGGATTTTATCATTTCCCTGGTTACAGGAATATATTTACTTGCCGATTCGGATGTACCGGAACTCAAAGCAAAATATTTTATTTTTCCAGGCCAGCAAATATAAGTTTCCCCATTTAATGCGCGATTCCACCATTTATCATACATGGTTTGATAATCAAAGATAGGAACAGTTTGCTGATACGCTTTAATGGGATCGGCTTCCAATAATAATTTATCAAATTTATACTCTTGTCCGAACGCCGTGTTTTGCGACTTCAATAATAACCTTCTCAACTCTCTCACCTGGCGCTTATATGTGCTTCTCCTCTGAGGAATCCGTCCTCTGAAAGTGATCGCACGTTTTATTAAAGAACCGAGTATAGCCATTTAGAAGTTAGATTTTAGAAGAACGATTTACGAATTATTTAAGATATCTGAAGTCCTGATTATTTTTTATTGATTTTAGAGAATGGTACATTAATTTAATTACGTCTTCTACATCTTGTTTATGAACGCTTTCTACTGTTGTGTGCATATAGCGCAATGGTAATGAAATTAAAACAGAAGCGATTCCGTCTGTGCTATAAGCAAACGCGTCTGTATCCGTTCCGGTTGAGCGCGAAGCTGCCTGTCGTTGAAATGCAATTTTATTTTTCTTTGCAGCATCAATCACCAATTTCTGTAAATTATTTTGAACAGCCGGTGCATAACTTAAAACCGGACCTTTACCGCAAGCCTGATCGCCGCTTGCAATTTTATTCATCATTGGTGTCTGTGTACAATGACAAACATCCGTAACAATAGCAACGTTTGGATTTATTTTGCGGGATATCATTGTTGCACCATTCAACCCTACTTCTTCCTGAACAGCATTTACAATATACAATCCAAATGGTAATTTATCTTTTTTTTCTTTTAGTAATCGTGCAACTTCAGCGATCATGAATCCGCCAATACGGTTATCGAGTGCGCGGCCGGTGTAATAACGATTGTTCAATTCCATGAATTCATCTTCGTAAGTAATTACGCAGCCAACGTGAACACCCAAAGCAGCAACTTCCTTATCGGAATTACAGCCGATATCTAAGAAAATATTTTTTAATGTTGGTGTTTCTTCTTTCGCGGCATCACGAACGTGAATTGCGGGCCATCCGAAAACACCTTTTACAATTCCTTTATCGGTATGAATGTTTACCCTCTTTGAAGGCGCAATTTGATGGTCACTTCCACCGTTGCGGCGTAAATAAATAAAACCATCTTTTGTAATGTAATGCACAAACCAACTGATCTCATCTGCATGCGCTTCGATCACAACTTTGTATTGCGCTTTTGGATTAATAACGCCAACAACAGTTCCGTAAGTATCTACAAAATATTCATCGATGTAGGGTTTGATATAACTCAGCCATAATTTTTGTCCGGCAGACTCAAAACCGGTTGGTGACGCGTTATTTAAATAGTCCTTTAAAAATTTTAAAGATCTATCGTTCAATAAAGATTTAGTTTTTGCCATAAGTTTATCAATAGGTTACAAAACCTAAATTAAGGCAAAATTATCGGATTTTAAAAGGGGATTTATTAACCGTTAAGGGTTCCGCACAACGTAAATTATATTGGAAGTCAGCTTGGTAGTATCTAAAGTTTCAACAACTAAATTCGGGAATTTTGCCAAAGTATCTTTTATCAGTTTGCCACTAACAAAATGCAAACCGGATTCTTTTGTTTTATTAAATCCTGAAACGGTTGTACTTACAAATTCCGTGTAGGCTGTTCCCGCTTGTCTTGCTTTTTTATCCGCATCGGCATCACGGATCACTAAAACTCCATTCTTATTTATTTTCTGTGCTAATTTTTCAATCACATTTACTTGCTCTTCCGGTTTCAGATAATGCAATACATCACTAATAATAAATCCATCCGCGTAAGGAAATTCGTAAGTAGTTACGTCAGCCGTTTCGAAATTAATATTCGGCCGTTTACCTGCGCAATTTTGTGCAACACAAATTTTTTCTTCATCATAATCTAAACCCAAAATTTCGCGGTTACGTCCTTTGTATAATAACATGTAAGGTAAAAAGCCATAACCGCATCCCACATCAACTACTTTTCCTTTTTTCGGCATTAAGCTTTCAAATAATTTGTAATTACCTTCCATAGCTGTTTTCACTCTGCAATACCACTCTAAAAGCGGGCCTTTATAAATATAATTGTTGATCAAGCGCGAGCGGTAATATTTTACGGGCTCAAATTCATCGCGCAGCAATTCATATTCGGTACGCATATAATTACAAATGCCTTTTGTTTTTTCCTGATAAGTTGTTCCAAATCTTATATCATTTGATGGTATGCGCGGTAAATATTTTACAGTTAAAGAACCGTCTTTAATATAAAAATCCTTTTTCGTCACCGCATCTCCCGCACCATGAATTAAAACAGGAACAATATCCAAATTTAATTTTTCAGCTAATAAAAACGCGCCCTTGTGAAAACGTCCGATATCTCCTGTAATACTTCTGGTTCCTTCCGGATAAATTAAAATGGAGTAGCCGTCCTTTACCAACGCTTCCAATTTCGGTAAACTATTTTCATAACCTGCCGACACAGGATAATAATCCGCCATCTTCACGATCCAACCGAAAAAAGGTGAATTATAAACCCAATCGTTGGTGAATACAATAATTTTCGGACTTAATTGTAAAGTCATTGCCAGATCAATATGGGATTGATGGTTCGCAACTATTAAAGCAGGCTTAGAAAATTTTTCATTTTCATTGTTTACAATTCTCTTTCTCACATTAACAAAACAAGCCAATGCAAATTTAAAAGTTGCCGCAATTAAATAATGAAAAGCTAATTTGCGTTTCTTTTTTGTTGCAGGATAAGCTGTAATAATTAAAAATCCAATTAAAGTTAAGATCAAAGAAATAATAGTGAAGATGGTAAAACTAAAACCTGTAATTAATAAATATTTTAGAGTGTAAGGCTGTAGTCCGCGGTTTTTACGGTTCAACACCATCCAATTGAATAACAATGGCTGCACAATAAAAGAAACAAACACCACGCAAAACATTCCTAAAATAGCTATGACAGCGATTGATTTTAATGCAGGATGCTTTGCAAAAACCATGACGCCAATTCCTATAATTGTGGTGAGTGCTGAGAGTAAAATGGAGGTTTTAAAACTTCCTAAATTCTTTTTCCCATATTTATATTCATTAGTTAAGCCATCCATTATAAAAATGGAATAATCATCACCCAAACCAAAAATAAATGTGGAAATAATAATATTGATGACATTGAACTTAATTCCGAAAATTCCCATGAATCCCAAGATCCATAGCCAGGAAATAAACATGGGAAGGAAATTGATGATCGCCATTTCAATTCTGCCATGTGATAACAACATAAAACCAAAAACCAAAATAGATGTTATCCACAATATGGTTGAGAAATCGGAAGTAATTGCTTCCACAAATTGAGACGTTAAATGATATTTACTGAACACCACAACATTTTCGTTATTGCTGAATATCTTAAACAGATCATCACTTTGCCCGGGATCAATTTTTACATGCGTTACAATACTTTGCTTTCCATTAACTGTCGCCGTCCAATCTTTTAAAACTAATTTGTTCAGTGTATCTCCGTCAGCTTTATTAATAACTGAATAATTTTTATTTAAGAGTCCGGTAAAAGACGCAAATGCTTCCGGTTTGAATTTTAATCCAGCACCATATTTAATAAGATCATTTTTAAGACTTTCCTTTACATTTTGTGAGAAAAAATTATTCCACTTTAAGAGTTTTTCCTTTTGAAGTTTTTCAGAGGGAAAGATCGTGCTGATCGAGCTGATTTTTTTTATGCGGTTTCCGCACGACAATAGTTTTTCATAAACCATTTCATTTGCCTGCAGCGCTTCTTCCATTGTATTGCCTGTTGCGAAAATATAAACAGAGCGCGCAGCAAAATGGTTCACCTCATCCAAATGTTTTTCAGCCAATCGGGTTTCTTCATCCATGAAACTCATTTTGTTCATGTCACTTTCAAAACCAACATTGGAAGCAAAGAAGCAAAGCGCAATTGTAATTGCCAATGAAGAAAGAAGAACAATTTTATTTTTATCCAAACGGTAATTAACCAATTTATCTAAAAACGTTTCTTTATGTTCCGTTTCGATCGGTTGTTTTCTAAATGAAAATTTCAATAAATGCGGTAACACAAAAACCGAAAACAACAACGCTCCAATTAGACTGAAAGCTGCAAATTCACCAAAATCATGCAAAGCTTCACTCTTGGTAAATACCAAACCAAAAAATGCACCTACAGTTGTTGTGCAGCCGATCAACATCGGCGTTGTTAAATCAGAAAGTGTTTCTTTCACATCCCGCTTGTGTTTGTAATGCGTAAAAAAGTGTAATGAATAATTTATGGCAATTCCCAAAACGGCCGCTCCAGCTGCGACTGCAATTGCTGAAACAACTCCTTTAAATAAAAATAACATCGCCAGCGAAAACACCATTCCAAAAACAACCGGTAAAAAAATAAAGACAATCGGTAAAATATTTTTAAAATAAAAACCGATAAGTAACGCAATACAAATAATAGTGATGGTTGTTGTTAAAAAAGTATCCTTGCGTAATTGCTCTGCATTTCCCAATGAAACCATGCAGGCTCCGAAAGGTTCTATTTTAATCTCGTTATTACTTAATTTATGTGAGGTCGTTTTTACAAAATCAATTAGTTTTTTATTCTTTGCAGTTTCTGTCGCGGAAAATGCAGGCGTAATGAACATTAATAAATGTTTATGGTCTTTTGTAACGATCGCTCCGTTATAAGTTTCAAAATTCTCATCTAGTTTTATGCTCTCCATTTTTTTGAGAGCTAGAGGTACGATATTTAAAGGATCACGCTTAATGAATTTTCCTATTACAACCCCTGATGGGCTCAATAAAGCCTCGTAATCCTTTTTCAAAGTATATTGGATGCTATCCGGTTTAATCAAATTAGTGATGTGCAGATAATCCTTCTCAGAGAGGAAAAAAGGTAAATTATTATAAAAAATATCATAAACGCTTTGCATCGTGTTATCGGATATTTTGTGCGTGATATCGGAATACGATTCTTTTGGTAAAGTTTGTAACGCAGAAAAAACAGAATCGCCCTTCTCAACCAATTTATCAGCAATATCACCTGAATTTGCGGTGAAATGGATTACGAGTTTATCTTTTGATTTTAAATTGTCGAGAATGCTGTTTATGGAAGCTGAATTTTTATCCTGTGGCACAAAACGTGTTATGTCTTCTTCGAGCTTAATTTTACTGGCATAAAAGCCCAGCACACCACACAAACCGATCACCAAAATGGTAAAAATGAGTTTTCGCTTGCTAAAGAAAAGATAAGCAAAATAAGCCAGACTGTTCATAAGAGGTAAAGATAGTGATTTATTGAAAAAAGGGAAATTTACCTATAACGTAAGACTAATTCCTACATCACCATCCTCACCGAAATAAGGCTGAATAAGGGTGATCACATTTTTCTTCCTTTGTTTGAATTTTTTTTCATCATCAAACAAAATTGGTTTGGCGTGAAACATATCGTTATAAAGGGCTTTTATGTTGGGATGTGATCTTAAAACATTATTCATTAAAAAATAATTATGTTCCTTTTCCAAAACTTTGCTAAAGTTTAAATAAATAGCGTTATCAGCTTTGCGCCAGCGGTTATGCATACCTAATTGTTTGGTAAAACCAGCCAAACGAGCCAGTTCTAAAGTGCGGTCGTGGTTATTGCGTGTAACAAATATTTGTTTTTGAATGTTTAATTTTTCGAGCCATTTTTTATGTCCACGCATTTTTACACAAGGCGCGTTTAAAATAATATTGTCAAATAATTTATCTTTTACCTCTATGAAATCATTTGTCACAGCTTCTTTAATTATTCTGTTTCCCAAACTATGGAATAACAACGACATTTTCACTGTTCCTTCACGCGATGCTTTATATTTATCGAGTTCGCTAAATAATTTTGATAGTGATCTTGCGACGGTTTTGCTTTGACGGCGTGCCAATTTATAATTTTTTCCGCCGCTTAAATACGGACGGTAAGTTGGCCAATCAAACATTATTGTTACTACATTATATAATCTTGTAAAACGTGTTGCTCTGTCGATATTTGCAGGAAATGTTTTTCCCATTCCTTCCGTGTAAACCACTATATCCCGCTTGGATACATCTCTCAAAGCGTCTTGCAGATCTTGTTTAGGAACGCAGATCCAATTATTATGATTAAAATAAATGGCGAAATAATGAAGCGCATGTGTTGTGTCCAGATCGTAATCAAAAAATTCCGGTTTATCAGGGAAATAATTACGCGTGCTTACAAAAATAATTGCGGTATCAATTTCGTTTGGAATATATTTTGTATCTAATTTAATTCTGTCCCAATCGCAATAAGTATAACCGCTCGATTGTGCATTTGAAATTAGAATGTAAAAGAGAAATAATCCGGTAAAAAGATATTTTTTTAGAAAATTCATTTAGGATTATAATTATTCATGCTGTTTTGCAAACCTGCAAATGCAAATGCCTTTATAGCATCCGCTGCTAATTTTATTCTTTCTGCTAATATTTTTTGCTCTTCATCGTTCCATTTCCCTAAAACATAATCCACTTGATAACCTTTTCCAAATTCGTTGCCAATTCCGAAACGTAAACGCGGGTAATTACTTGTGTTTAAAGTTTCCTGAATGTTTTTTAGTCCGTTATGCCCGCCATCACTTCCTTTCGGACCGATCCTCACCTTTCCCAATGGTAAAGCCAGTTCATCAACAACAACCATTAAGTTATCGATTGAAATTTTTTCGGTTTGCAGCCAATAATTAATGGCTTTGCCGCTTAAGTTCATGAACGTGGTTGGTTTTACAAGAATAAGCGTTTTGCCTTTGAATTTCATTTCAGCAACATCTGCTAATCTTCCACTCGTAAATTTCACGCCTGCTTCTTTCGCCATGTGATCGAGCACATCGAAACCAATATTATGACGGGTATGAGCGTATTCTTCGCCTATATTTCCTAAACCCGCTATCAAAAATTTCGACATTCGTTTTGTTTAATCGTAAAGGTACTAATATCGCCACTAAAGCACAAAGGCAAAAATTCCACTAAAAGTCCATTAAAAAAATTTGTGGGATTTTGTGTTTTAGTGTTTTTGTGGCAAAATTTACGCAATGATATATGGAACAGTAAAGCTTTTTATCAAACCAATTTCCTTTGCTTTGTTGAATAATAAATTTACTGCTTTTGTTCCGAGTTCTCCTAAATTAACACTGTATTCATTTACATAAAG
>DATMPR010000217.1:0-12876 GCA_035567575.1 Bacteroidia bacterium | reverse complement strand
TTTTCTTTTTTTACCGCTTGGCATAATATTATTTATTTAAATTAATTTTTAATTGTTGTATGTACTTATCTATTTCCTGCTTTGTTAACGCATCCTCTGTTTTCGATTTGTATTTTTCAAGCACTTCAATAGTTTTATTTTTTTGTCCTGATTGTTCATAAGCATCAGCAAGGTGTAAATAAGCTTCAATATAAGTTGAATCTATTTGGATCACCTTTTCAAAACGTTTAATAGCTTTATCCCATTGCTGCGATCTTACCGAAAAAAACGCGAAGTTTAATTGCAAAGTAATATTGTTGCTATCGGTTTTTTCAATTTCCCTAAGCATTGTAATACCTTTCATAGGATCAGGAGAACCTTCAACCAAACATGAGGCTAACATTATTTTAGCATCTGCGTTGTTGGGATCAAGTTTTAAACCATTTTCATAACAGCGCATCGCACTGGCATACAATATTGGTGTTTCATCCGGATCTTTAATAAAACGTACCGAGTAATAATAACGGTCGCCGGCTTTAAACCAGTTTACTGCTTTATTAGTTTTAGCCATTTGTTTTTCGAAATAAAACGAAGCAATATCCGGGCGCTTATTTTTATCCCAAAAAGAAATGATACTATCTAGATTTTTGTTTTCAGCTTTTGGTTTTAAGTCGTTGCTTAAAGTTCCGAGAGCTGCTTTTACAAAAACCTCAATGGTTTCGGTGTTTTTTCCTGAATTTTCAGCTAAGTTTTCTCTAGCAGAAGCTCCTGAATTTTTTGGTGCAAAATATAAAAGAACGGACAAAACAACAGCCGCTACAATAAGCAATAGCTGTGTTTTTCTAACTTTAGTCATTTAACTAGTCGTCGTTTTTTGGTTCCGGTTCAGCAACCTTCACATTTTTCTTTACTCTCTCAGAGAAAGTTTTAGCCGGTTTAAATGCCGGGATAAAATGTGCCGGAATTACAACCGTTGTGTTTTTAGAAATGTTACGGCCAATTTTTTCGGCGCGTTTTTTTACTACAAACGTTCCGAAACCTCTCAGGTATACATTCTTACCTTCGATCATGGCGTTACGGATCGATTTCATAAATGCTTCTACAGAAGCTTGAACGGCAATTTTCTCAATGCCAGTCTTTTCGGAAATCTCGTTTACAATGTCAGCTTTAGTCATTTTACAAAGTATTTAAAATCAATAATTTGAATATTCAAAAATGGGAGGCAAAGATAGTATTTATTATATAACTGAAAAATAATTAGTTAAATTTTCTTTTAATTTGTTGTCTGAATATGGATTTCTTCGCTAAAAAACTTATAAAATGGTTTAAAATTAACCAAAGAAACCTCCCCTGGAGGGGTATAAAAGACCCCTATAAAATATGGTTATCTGAAATTATTTTGCAGCAAACACAAGTAAATCAAGGACTTGCATACTACATTAAGTTTGTTAAGTATTATCCAAATGTTAAAGATCTGGCAAATGCCCCGGTTGATGAGGTCATGAAACACTGGCAAGGTTTGGGTTATTATTCGCGAGCCAGAAATCTTCATGAAACGGCCAAAATTATTACAACTAAGCATAATGGGGTTTTCCCAAAAACATATATCGGGATACATGAATTAAAAGGAGTTGGTGATTATACTGCTGCTGCGATCGCAAGTATAGCTTATGATCTGCCGCATGCGGCTGTTGATGGGAATGTATACAGAGTTTTAAGCAGAGTTTTTGATGTTAAGCTGCCAATCGATAGTGGTGAAGGAAAAAAATATTTTCAGGATCTGGCTAATGAATTACTTCCAAAAAAAGAAGCTGCAATCTACAACCAAGCGATTATGGAGTTTGGTGCTTTATACTGCAGGCCTGTAAATCCTGATTGTGAGAATTGCATTTTTAATTCGAAGTGTGTTGCTTTCGCGGAACAAACTGTAAGTGAACTTCCATTCAAATCAAAAAAAACAAAAATAACCGACCGCTATTTTAATTATGTTTTATTTCAATACAAAAACAATATTTATATAAGTAAACGAAGCAAAAAAGATATTTGGCAGGGACTTTACGAATTTTATTTAATTGAATCCGACAAAAAGCAAAAGCCCGATGTTTTACTAAATAGTAAAGAATTTAAGGGGATAATATCTGTAAAAAAATTCGTCGTAAAATCGGTTTCTCATGAATATAAACATATTCTTTCGCATCAAAACCTTCATACTATATTTTATGCTATCCAATTAAAACAACCTTTAAAAACAAAGCTGCTAAAAAAGGTGAACATGGATTCTATTCACAAATACGCTTTCCCCCGATTGATAGAAAAATATCTAAAAGATGAGAATATCATTACATGAACTATAAATTTGGCAATAATTCATAATAAAACACAAATTTAGCTTCATTCTACACGACCTTTAAAAAACAATTTCTTCCGTGTGAAATAATTTATATTTTTGGTATAATTATTGAATCAGATAAATATATGAAGAAATTAATTTTAAGCCTGTTTGTGATTGTTGGTTTAACTGCCAGCGCTCAACAAATATACAAAAGCAAAAAAGAGGGTAGCAGTATTCATTTTTTGTCAAAATCACCTTTGGAAGATATTGAAGCAACTAATAAGGAACCTATTGCTGCTTATAAACCTGAGACCAACGATCTGCAATTCGGAGTTGTTATGTCGCAGTTTAAATTTAAAGCAGCTTTAATGGAAGAGCACTTTAATGAAAATTATATCGAAACAGATAAAAAAGTTGTTGAGAACGGAAAAAACACTTATCCAAACAGATTAACAACCTTTAAAGGAAAAGTGAACGAGAAAATAGATCTGTCGAAAGACGGTGAAACTAAAGTAACTGTTACAGGTAAATTGACTTTACATGGTGTAACAAAAGATATGACTGCAGAAGGGACCATCACTAAAAAAGGAGAAGACCTTATTTTAAAATCAACATTTAAAATAAAAGTGGCTGATTATAACATTAAAGTTCCTTCACTTTACGTACAGAACATTGCCGAGGTAGTCGATGTTGATGTAAATGTGATAATGGAACCATTTGTTAAAAAATAATTGTTATTCTATTTTATCAGAAAGGGCTGAGATATTTCAGCCCTTTTTTTATATTTGAATGTTTTAAAACTAACACATGAGATCATCATTACTTTCTTTATCGATATTTTTTAGTCTGAATGTTTTTTCGCAAGATGACTTGTTAAGTTTGGTTGATGAAAAAAAAGATGAGGCTCCTAAAAAAGTTTACGCCACATTTAAAACCTATAAATTATGTAATGCACAAACCGTTGAAACGGTTAAAAAGAACAATCTGGATTTCCGCATCTCTCACAGGTTTGGTAATGTTTATAATATGGATAATGGCCAAAATGCTTTAAACGAGGCAGCTCATAGTTATTTTGGTTTTGATAATGCGAGTGATATCCGTTGGTCGTTTGATTACGGACTTACAGATAACTTAACAATAGGCGTTGGCCGCAGCCGTTACCGCGAAACTTATGATGGAAGCCTCAAATGGAAAATTCTTAGTCAGAAAGAACACTTTAAAGTTCCATTTACAGTTACTTTGTTTTTAGATATGGGTTATACATCCATGAAACCTGAACAATTATACGCAGGTGTTGTAAAAGATTTTAAAACAAACGAAGCTCACCGCTTTAATTATTTTTCGCAGCTTATCATTGCCAGTAAATTAAATGATTGGTTATCGATAGAAGTATTGCCATCTTACTTACACCGTAATTTTATTCAGCAGCGGATTAATGCAAAAAATTTGAAAGAAGATCCCAACGGATTCTTTTCTCTTGGTATGGGCGGACGAATTAAAGTTTCAAAACGTATGTGCATCATTGCTGATTACTTTTATAATTTTTCTCCTTATTATCAAGATAACATTGCCGCGTTTAACCCCTTGGCGGTGGGCTTTGAAATGGAAACCGGTGGTCACGTATTTAGTTTGTTCTTCACTAATGCGCCTGCTTTAATAGAAAACAGTTTTCTTCCTTACACGGGCGATACCTGGACAAAAAGCCAGGTTAAATTTGGTTTTTGTATTTCAAGAACATTTGCACTTTAATAATTCCTGAATGATCATTGGTTTGGCTTTATATACAAACCTTATACAAAACAATGGGGGTTACGAACCTTTGTTTCATGATCATCTATTAAAACCAATACACGATACCGCTATTTTTAACACCCTTGAGCATCTTTACTGGCCATCCTTTGTTTTATTTCTTTCATTGTGTTTATTGGTTTTATTAAAAGCAACTTCTCCTCAAAAAACATTCAGAGTACTTAACGCTGCTTATAGTTTGCAGGTAGCCAGGCAAATTGAACGAGAAGATTACGGACCGTTAAAACGCGTATCTATTGTATTGAGTATTGTGTTTGTTTTGATGACGGCATTTTTATTTTACAAACTCAATCTTTTATACGGTTCTGTATTAAGTAAAAACGGAAGTCTTTTTCAGTATTTATTTTTTGTTTTGGTTATAGTTTTAGCTTATTCGGTTAAATTAATAATGGCAAATGTTGTAGGTTTTGTAACTCAAACTACAAATATATTTAGCGAATACGTAAATAATACTTTAATAATAAATCAATCTATTGGTGTAATTCTTTTGCCGGTAATGGTTATTGTAGAGGTATCGCCTGTTAATCCGGAATGGTTTGTTTTTCCTGCTATTTTATTTCTTGTTTTGGGCTATGTATTAAGGCTTTACCGCGGTTTTTTATTTGCGGGCATTGAAGGGGGGGTGGGCTTGTTACAATTATTTGTTTATCTTTGCGCTTTAGAAATCCTACCATTATTGGTATTAATAAAATTTTTAGTAGTTAATTTTTAATTTTTATGGCGGCTAAAAAAATAAAATCTAAGTCTTTACGTAAGGGCAGGGGCAAAGCCAATAAAGCTAAAAAGTCAAAGTCCGTAAAAAGATCTTTTACCAGATCTAAGCCGAAAAAAAAACCGCTTAAGAAAAAAGCAATTAAGAAAGCAAAAAAAATTCTTTCTAAAGTAAAAGCAAAGCCGGCTAAAAAAGTTCTTAAGCCTGTAAAAAAAGCAGTCGTAAAACCGGAAAAGATCCAAAAGAAAGAAGAAGTGGTTTTACCAAAAAAAGAACGGAAAAACGCAAAGCAGCCTCTTTATGTTCCACCGCCGCTTCCGGTTATCGAAGTCAGCAATCATCCTAAATCACGTGTAAAAAATATTTTGGTATCGCAGCCAAAGCCGGAGAATGATAAAAATCCTTATGTAGAATTAGCACGCAAACATGCTTTGTACACTGATTTCAGACAGTTTATTAAAGTTGAAGGATTAAGCGCAATTGATTTCAGGGCACAGCGTGTAGATATTTTACAGCATCAGGCTGTGATCTTAACCAGTAAACAATCAGTTGATCATTATTTCCGTGTTTGTAATGAAATGCGTATTACGGTTCCTGAAACCATGAAATATTTTTGCATCAATGAGCAAACCGCATACTACCTTCAAAAATATATTCAATACCGTAAGCGGAAAATATTTTTCGGACACGGAACAATTTTAGATCTGGTAGATGTGATCAGAAAAAATAGGGAAGAAAAATTCTTGTTACCCGTTTCAGATGTGCACAAAGAACAAATTGTGGATTTTTTAGACGAATTACAGATCACTTATACAAAAGCTGTTTTTTATCGTACTGTTTCGGCCGATCTGACTGATATCAAAAATTTAAATGAATATGATGTGTTAGTGTTTTTTACCCCGGCAGGAATCAAATCTTTAAAACAAAATTTCCCGGCGTTCAAACAAAATAATACACGCATTGCTGCATTCGGACATGCAACCGCGCAAACTGTAAAACAATTAGGTTATCGTTTAGATGTATTTGCACCGAATCCTCAAAACCCGAGTATGAGCGGCGCTTTGGATGCGTATATTAAAGAAGCTAACAAACGCTAAGCCCACACTTTTGTTCCTTCTGTGCAATTAGTGCAGATATCAATTTCTTTTCTCGATTTTAAAATGGATCTCCTGAAATTATTATATCCATCGGATAACCATATTTTTTTAAAAGATTGTTCTTTCAGATCGCCCAATTGATGTTTCGCATCTTTATCAAAGCAACAGGGTACAATTAATCCATCCCATGTAATTACACAGCCACTCCACATACGCCAGCATTGGTTCAATAATTTGTTTTTGATCGACCATTTGCCACTTACATTTTTTGCGTAGCGTGAATACTTTTCGTTATCCGGAATTAAACTGTTTCCATTTTCAAAATCATAAACCTGCGCCGTTTTTAATTTCACATCATCAACGCCAAGTTCTTCGGCTAATTTATATACATCATTAATTTGATGCTCGTTCGGTTTTACAACTAAAAACTGAAACACAATAAGGGGACGTTTGCTTTTTAATTCTTTACGCCATTTTACTATATTTTTTGTTCCCTCAATTACTTTGTTTAGATCACCTCCAATACGATATTGCTCGTAAGTTTCCTGAGTTGTGCCGTCGACCGAAATAATAAGTTTATCTAGCTTACTTTCAACGGTTTTCCTGGCATTTTCATCGTTCAAATAGTGCGCATTTGTACTTGTAATGGTAAAAATCCCATTTTCGGAAGCATGTTTAACCATATCCAAAAATTTGGGATTTAAATAAGGTTCGCCCTGAAAATAAAAAGTAAGATTTACGAGTGTATTTTTAAGTTCAGCAATTATTTTTTTGAAAAAATCCTGATCCAACATACCGGTTGGTCTGGTAAATTGACGCAAGCCGCTTGGACATTCAGGACAACGTAAATTACAACTGGTTGTAGGTTCAATTGAAATGCTGATCGGAAGCGCTTTAATAAAAGGTTTTTTGTAAATTTTTGAAACATAGTAAGATGCAAAAATCCTAAAAACATTAATGATTTTTCCGGGAGTTAATTTCGCGATTATTAGTTGTAATTCTTTCAAAAAAATGGTTCTTTCAAAGGTATGAATAACCATTCTTAAAACTAATTTATGAACAAAATAAGCTTTGTCGATTGAAAAATGACATTGGTCAGAACTGCTTATTTAGAATTATTATAAATTACATTGTTTGTTAAAAATATTTAAATATTCCGATTTAAATATGATTTCTTCTGCTAAATTTGCCCCCATTAAACTGTCATTATAGTGTCATTTACCAAACAACAAACCAGGGTTTCTTCCTGTAAAAATATGTATAGCCGTATGTTTCATTTTTCTTTTAAATCTTTGCTATCCGCAGCAATGATGTTTGTACTTTTTACAGGTACCATCAGTGCTCAGGACGGAGCTAAATTGTTTAAGCAAAATTGCGCAGTTTGTCACTCGTCGCATACTTCCCAAAAAATAACCGGTCCGGGTCTTGCGGGTGTTTTTGATCGTGCTCCAAAAGGAGATTGGATCAACAAATGGATCTTAAACAGCGAAAAAACTATTAAGAGCGGAGATGCTTATGCCAACAAAATTTTTGGCGAAAATGGCAAAGCTGCAATGACTGTTTTTGAAGGACAATTAACCCCAAAAGATATCGAATCTATCATTGGTTTTTTAAAAGGCCCTGCTCCTGTTGTAGCTGGTCCTGCCGGAGGTACCAAAGGCCCTGAAGGTGAAGGCGAGGCGGTTAAACCGGGCATCGAGCCACTTTATTTTACTTTAGGTTTAATAGTTATTTTAGCAATTCTCATTACAACTTTCCGCAGCGTTCGCACGTCAATGCAAAACAATGCTAACCGCACAGAAGGCAAACCTGAAAATCCTGATATTACTTTCTTTGAAGAAGCAAAAGGATGGATCAGCGGCCATCGCCGTTTAGTTGGAGTACTTTGCATTGTAATTGGTTTTATGGGAATGAAGAGCTGTTGGGATGCTTGTTTCGATATCGGTGTTTATTACGATTGGGAAACACAAAAAGGTTATCACCCTAGTCAACCAATAAAATTCTCTCACAAAATTCACGCCGGCGATAACGATATTGCTTGTCAGTATTGCCATAACACAGTTGAAAAATCACGTCACGCAGGTATTCCTTCAGTTAACGTTTGTATGAATTGCCATAAGGGAATTACAAAAACTGCAAACGCAGGTTCTGAAAAAGAAATCGGTAAAATTTATGTTGCTGCAGGCTTCGATGTTGCAACTGGAAAATACGACGATTCAAAAACAAATCCATTAAGATGGTTAAAGGTTCATAATTTACCTGATCACGTTTATTTTAATCACTCGCAACACGTTGTAGTTGGAAAACTGGATTGTGCAAATTGCCACGGTGATGTAAAAAAAATGACAACTGTTGAACAACGCGCGCCACTTACAATGAAATGGTGTATCGAGTGTCACCGTAAAACTGAAGTAGCAATGGAAGGTAACGCTTACTACGACCGCTTGCACAAAGCATTAAAAGAAAAATATAAAGGACATTATGATGTTAAGTTTACCGTTGATAAAATTGGTGGACTTGAATGTGCAAAATGTCATTATTAAACCGGTACTAACGATAATATATAGATGTCTATGTCAAAAAAATACTGGAGAGGCTTATCCGAATTAAACGAAAGCCCTGAGTTTTTAAAGCAACATCAAAGTGAGTTTGCTGAACCTCTTCCTATAGATGAATTTCTAAACGGAGAAGAAGAAAAATCCGGCACAAGCCGCCGTGATTTTTTAAAAGTAATGGGCTTTTCTACAGCTGCGGTTGCATTAGCTGCTTGTGAAACTCCCGTTAACAAAGCAATTCCTTATGTTGTAAAACCAGAGGAAGTAACTCCTGGTGTAGCTAACTTTTATGCTTCAACTTTTTATGATGGCCACGATTACGCTTCAGTGCTAGTAAAAACACGTGAAGGCCGTCCAATAAAAATAGAAGGTAACGATTTATCAAAAGTATCTCATGGTGCTACAAGCGCACGCGTTCAAGCTTCTGTATTAAGTTTATATGATGGTGCACGTTTAGTTGGCCCTGTTGTTAAAGGTGCTTTTACTACATGGAAAAACGCTGATGAAGTGGTTGGTAAAGCAGTAAGCACGGGTAATACGGTTATTTTAACTTCATCTATTATTAGTCCTACAACCAAAGCGGTTGTTGCGGAGTTTACAGCAAAGCATCCAAATACAAAACACGTTACTTACGATGCAGTTTCATATTCAGCTTTAAATGCAGCTAATAAAAATGTATTCGGAAAAGCAGTTGTTTCATCATACAATTTTAATAAAGCCAAAACTATTGTAGGTATTGCATGCGACTTTTTAGGTACATGGTTAAACCCTATCGAATTTGCAAATCAATACAGCAAAACACGTAAGGTTTCTAAAGAAAATCCGGTGATGAGCAAACATTACCATTTCGAAGCTAACCTATCGTTAACCGGCGCAAATGCCGATTACCGTTACATGGTTAAGCCATCAGAATATGGTAAAGCAGTTACTGCATTATATAACGAAGTTGCTTCCGCAACCGGAAACGCAAAAGTTTCAGGCGAAACAAAATTATCAAATCCTGAATCTGAAAAAGCAATTTCAAAAGTTGCAAAAGAATTAGTTGAAAATAAAGGAAACTCAATTGTTGTTTCAGGAGCAAATGATGAAGGCGTTCAAACTTTAGTGAATGGCATTAATAAAATGCTTGATAACTACGGTAAAACGGTTGATCACGTAAATTACTTTAATTTAAAACAAGCCAACGATAAAGAATTTGTTGATTTAATCGCAGATATGAACTCGGGTAAAGTTTCTGTTTTAATGACATATAACTGTAATCCTGTTTATACATCTCCTGCTTCATTAAAATTTGGTGATGCTTATAAAAAAGTTGGTACAAAAGTATCTTTCTCTCAGGTAATGGACGAGACTTCTACTATGGCAGATGTTATTTGTCCTGATAATCATTACTTAGAATCATGGAATGATGCAAATCCAAGAGCAGGTCATTTCAGTTTACAGCAACCAACTATCAATCCGATTTTCAGTGCGCCGCGTTATGAAGGTACACGTCAGTTCCAGGATTCATTATTAGTTTGGTCGGGAGTAAAATCAAATTATTATACATATTTACAAGCATATTGGCAAAATCATATTTTCCCGCAACAGGGTAAATATTTAGATTTCGCTTCTTTTTGGGCACATACTTTACATGATGGTGTTTTAAAAGTAAACATTGCAAAAGAAGTTCCTGTTGTTGTTATGGCAAAAGATTCGGCAGGTATGCCGATCATGAGCGGTGTTGCATCTTTAAATGCACTTGATACAGCAAAAACAGAAGCGGTTCAACCAACAAAGAATATTGTAGCTGAAGTCCTGCCAACACCTGATTATAATAAAGCTGCTTCAATGGCAACTTCTGTTAAGGGCGGCGCATTTGAATTAGCGGTTTACGAAAAAGTTGGTTTAGGTAACGGTAACCAAAGTAATAATCCTTGGTTAATGGAATTACCTGATCCTATTTCGAAAGTAACCTGGGATAATTACATTACAATGGCTCCTGCTGATGTGAAAGCAATGGGCTTAAACGAAATGTTACGTCAGGATATTATCGGAAGTATTGCTACGCTTTCTATTAATGGTGTAACGGTTAACGTTCCGGTTCTTCCTCAGCCCGGACAAATGCCCGGTACTATTGGTTTAGCTTTGGGTTATGGCCGTATTGGTAAAAGCTTAAAAGTTGCCAATGGAGTTGGTGCTAATGCATTTTGGTTTTTAAATATTTCTAACGATACAATTCAGTTTGCTTCTCCTTCAGTTACAATTACAAAAACTGAAGAAACCCATAAATTTTCTGCTACTCAGATTCAGCATACAATTATGGGTCGTGAAGAAGCGATCTTACGCGAAGTATCTTTAAAAGAATTCAAAGAGAAAGAAAAAGAAGAATGGAATCCTGCAACTTTAATGCAAACGCATGAAGGCAAAGTTCCAATTGCTGAGGTCGATCTATGGAAAGATTATCCGCGCATGAACCACAAATGGGGTTTAAGTATTGATATGACTTCTTGTATCGGATGCGCAGCTTGCGTTGTCGCTTGCGGTGTTGAAAATAACGTTGCAACTGTAGGTAAACTTGAAGTTAGCAGAACACGCGATATGTACTGGTTACGTATTGACCGTTATTATTCTTCTGACATGAATAAGGAAAAAGGCGCTGAAGAACATATCGGTACTAAACAAATGTACTTGGATATGGAAACGCCTTCAAATAATCCGCAGGTTACTTTCCAGCCGATCATGTGTCAGCATTGTAATCATGCTCCTTGCGAAACTGTTTGTCCTGTATTAGCAACAAGCCACAGTGGTGAAGGTTTAAATATGATGACTTATAACCGTTGTATTGGTACACGTTATTGCGCAAACAATTGTCCGTTTAAAGTTCGTCGCTTCAACTGGTTTAATTATAACGCAAATCCATTATTTGCAAACGTAAATCCTGCACAGCAAGAATTAGGACGCATGGTATTGAATCCGGATGTCGTTGTTCGCAGCCGTGGTGTAATGGAAAAATGTTCTATGTGCGCGCAACGTATTCAAGCGGGCAAATTAGATGCTAAAAAAGCCGGTGCGCCTGTTGTTGATGGTGCGATCAAAACTGCTTGTCAGCAAGCTTGTCCTACTAACGCTATTATGTTTGGTGATGTGAATGATGAAAATTCTGAGATCGCAAAATGGCGCGCTAACGAAAGAAATTATTTCTTATTGGAAGATCTGGGAGTGAAGCCAACTGTTTCTTATTTATTAAAAGTAAGAAATCAGGAAGAGCCTGTTCTTAGAGAAGAAGGGCATAAAGGCGAAGAAAAACACGAAGAAAAAACTGAAGAAAAACACGCATAATTAATAACATTAAATAAAGAATATGCACGCAGAATCAGAAATCAGGGAACCATTAATTTTAGGTACAAAAACGTACCGACAAATTACTGATGACATTATTGCTCCCATAGAAGGAAAAGCTTCGAAAGGCTGGTATGTTTTACTTACCATTTTTTCTCTAACTTTTTTGTGGGGTATTGGATGTTTGTCTTACACAATTGGTGTTGGTATCGGAGCTTGGGGCTCTAACAATTCAGCCGATTGGGCATGGGATATTACAAACTTTGTATGGTGGATCGGTATTGGTCACGCCGGTACGTTGATCTCCGCCGTATTATTATTATTCCGTCAGAAATGGCGCATGGGTATTAACCGTTCGGCAGAAGCGATGACAATTTTCGCTGTAATGTGCGCGGCTATTTTCGTAATGCTCCATACCGGTCGTCCTTGGTTAGATTACATGTTGTTCCCTTTACCAAATCAATTTGGTTCTTTGTGGCCTAACTTTAACTCACCATTATTGTGGGACGTATTTGCGGTATCAACTTACTTCACCGTTTCATTAGTATTCTGGTACATCGGTTTAATTCCTGATTTTGGAATGATCCGTGACAGAGTAATTAAGCCTTGGCAAAAGAAAATGTACAGCTTCTTAAGTTTCGGTTGGGGCGGTAGTGCCCGTCACTGGAGCCGTTTCGAAGAAACATCTTTAGTGCTTGCCGGTCTCTCCACACCGTTAGTATTCTCGGTTCACTCCATTGTATCCATGGACTTTGCCACTTCCATATTACCGGGATGGCACACAACAATTTTCCCTCCTTATTTCGTATCAGGAGCCGTGTTCTCAGGATTTGCAATGGTATTAACCTTAATGCTGGTGGTTCGTAAAATTTACAAATTAGAAGCTTATATAACTATAAAACATATTGAGTACATGAACATCGTTATTATTGTAACGGGTTCAATAGTTGGTGTGGCTTATTTAACTGAGTTATTCATGGCTTGGTATTCCGGAGTAGAGTGGGAACAATATGCTTTCCTTAACCGTGCAACCGGACCGTTAGCCTGGAGTTACTGGTGTATGATGACCTG
>DATMPR010000216.1:0-3844 GCA_035567575.1 Bacteroidia bacterium | reverse complement strand
GAATGGCAGGAATTCGGATAGAAGATTTACTTTCCTTAAAGGTAAAAAATATTGCTACCGGACGAATTACCTACCACATGCGGAAAGGAAACACCAATAAAAAATTAAAATCCATCAAAATCAATCCGAAAATACAAGAGATATTAAATTGCTTTATAAATAAAAAATCCAAGCCAGAAAATTTTATCTTTCCTATCATGCCTTCTAATGCGGATACTTTCACCAATACAGAATATAAAAAAGAGATTGGTCGCAAAACTTCCCTAATAAACAAATATCTTAAACTTATAGCCTCTGATGCAGGTATTGATAAAAATATTACTACCCATATAGCCAGACATAGTTTTGCTTCAGTTGCATTGAAAAAAACAAAGGACATAAAAGCCTTACAGGAGGCTCTTGGACATTCTGATCCGAAAATCACTGCGGGTTATCTTGCCGAATTGAATATTGAAAATCTTGATGAAATGATGGACAATGTTTTTGATTAAAATTTTAGGCAGCTTTTTTATTAATCGCTTTTTCTTCCAGATAGTTCTCGTAACTCGGCCAATGCACCCAAATTTTAATCCCGTCATTTCGGAACTTAATTTTATATTGATATTCCCGATACCAACTTGCCCTACTTATTGTAGAGTGTTTTAAAAACTCTATCAGGGGCATCCATTCCCTTGTTTGTGGGAAAGGTTGGCTTATTTCAAGCTTGGCTATATTTTGCTCAATCTTTATAAGGGTTTCATTTAATAGTTCCCATTCTTTTTTTTCGATCACAACAAATTCCATGACTACAGTTATTTGAGGACAAAGATTAAATGAGAAACTTTGGCATTGACCAGATACTTTGATTAGTTAATGTGCTTTTATTATTTTCTTTTTTCTTCATTAAATTTATTTCAGGACGATACAGGAGTAATTGTGGAGTTATTGAGGAGGTATTAGGGAGTGATTAAAATTCTTTAAGGAGTAATTGAGCTTAAGCAAGGGAGTGTAATTTTGGTGTTAAATAAAAAATTTTACCAACTCTACCTTAGAATTTTAAAAGGTAGAATTACCTTTTCTTATTTGGCTTGCCTATACTTTGGAGAATTTTAAATGGAAATCCGGAAAGACCACCAATTTAATTGAAACCCATTTTTAATTTTTCAAATAAAAAATGTGGCCTGACCGGATTCATTTCAAATTAAAACCAAATAATCGAATTTTACAAAAAGCAATAAAGTATCCTAAGGATTTAAAAGTCTTGAAATCCCTCAGCAAAAAAATCTTTGAAGGTCATCTCATGGTATTTCAGGATGCGGTGAAGATTATTAACTGTAATATTTGCCCCTTTTTCATAACGACCATACAATGCACGAGCAATATTAGCATCATAAGCAAAGGTTTCCTGGCTTGTATAACCTGCCTTTTTTCTTAGATCAGTTATGCGGTTACCAATAAGTTTGTAGAGCTTTTTCTCGTTCATGGCAAATTCTAATGAAAGGTAATTAATTTCTATAAAATACTACATCCCCTTAAAGAATTCTTCCAAAGAAATTTCTAAGCCATTAATGATTTTAACGAGCGTGCTAAAGCGAATATCAGAACCCTTTTCATATTTGCCAAATTGAGACCGGGAAATATCATTCTCGTAGGCAAAGTATTCATAGCTTGTGTGGCCTTTTTTTATACGTAATTCTTTGATCCTTGCTCCCAAGTTTTTTAGGGCAGCTTCCTTTGTAAGAGGGACGGTTTTATTCTTTTTATGCTTTTTCACGATACAAATGTTATAAAACGCCTTTATTTACATTACCTATAATATCACTCCTGTTATATCATACATTTAATAGAACACATTTTATTTCATACATTTCATTATATTTACTTCAAAAAGAGGAATAATACAGGCACTTTGAAAGGGGTGTTTTTCTCTATTTTGACTTAAAAAACAGGTATTTATACCTATTGTAGAACTGAAATAAAATTAAAAATATTGCGTTTGTCATAATCGGTAGCACATTCAAAACCTCCCATTGAAGATTTACCCCGATGATACAGCAAGCGCCCGTAAGGGCGTGTGCTTATGGTTCGGGGTAAAGGGGCTGGGAGGTTCCTGAGTGCTGGATTGTAGGTTACACGCCCGAATTATTATAAAAATGGAAATAATAACCGTAAAAAGATTACGACCACTTTTTGAGCCTTACGAGGATCTTTGGGATATATGGAAAATTAGCAAGGATTGCTTCTTAACAAGAAAACAGATAATAGTATTTGAAAATTATTTGAATACCGGCTCTCTTGAGGGTTCTTGCAGGAAGTTTCGGATCGATATAAAAAAAGCAGAACACATATTAAATGTAACTATTATATTATTGCATTTTAAGCAACCCGATTTTGAAAAATGGATAGTTTCCACAGTTTCAAAATGTTCCGAATTTTGGTTTATTAATGCGCCGATAAAGAAACTTCCAATTCCGCTTCGGTTTCGCAAACTTTTAACCGATCTTAAAGAACCAAATTTAAAATCAGTTCTCAATAAGTACTCCCAGTTCGACTTATACAAAAAATGGTCTGTTGACCGAACTATTGAATTTAAAAAAATACTGAAGGGTTATAATTGCGATAATTTATTAAGAATATAATCAAATAATTAAATATGAAAGATAAAATCAAAATTCATCTAGTCGATGACCAACAGCTTTTCCGACAGGGAGTGAGATCGTTATTAAAGGGGTTTAATAATTTGGAAGTTACAGGTGAAGCCGGAAACGGAATTGAATTACTTGAAAGTTTAAAAGAATCTGAACCTGATGTGATCCTGCTTGATATTAAAATGCCACTAATGAATGGAGAGGAGGCCGCAAAAGAAATAAAGAAAAATTTCCCCGGTATTAAAATAATAATCCTCACCATGCACGATGAAGCATATTATATTTTAGAATTAATAAAAATAGGAATTGATGGTTTCTTACCTAAGAATTGTGATATAAAAGAAATAGTAATTGCAATTGAAAGTGTTAATGCAGGAAAAATTTACTTTGAAGAAAACATAGCTAGAGCACTTGAAACTTGTGAAGAGTTTGTACGGCCTGAGAATTGTGTATTAGGACAGAAAGCATTAGATGAAATGGAGAAAAATGTTTTGAAAGCAATATGCGCAGGAAAAAGAGACAAAGAAATCGCAGATCATCTTAATATGTCAGTCTATACTGTTGATTTTCATAAAAGAAATATAAAGGAAAAGACAGGCTTACAAACTAGTGCCGAACTCGCTTTATATGCTGTCAAAAACGGAATTATACCTTTTAATTAACGAATTAAAGATTAAATCTCTATTAATTTACTACGAAAATCCGTAGTAAAAAACAGTCTTCTTTTTGGTTGTCAGGGATTTAAAAATGAGGCTAAAAAAGAATGTATTGTTTATCCGATTTTTTTTATCATACTTTGCTCGCTGATTCCAAAAGGATCTTTACTCAACTTTAGCTCCGCACTCAATATTTAATTTTAAAAACTCATTTGCTATGAAAAAAACAATCATTCTTTTTTCGCTTTTATTAATTAGCAATTTCATTTTAAGTCAAATTGCTCCAACGAACAAGGATTCAGTCAATACAGAACCCGTAAGAGGATTGTGTGGTTATCACCCAGATTTGGTGAATGATACAACTTTAAGACTTGCAGTGACGGGAACAATGTCAATTTATAGTCAACCAAAAAGTACGTATTCAACAGTACCTTCCTCAACTGTTGCCTGCGGAAAATTTCGATTGTATTATGAAGATATACTCCTAGCTACTGGGAAAGGCTTTAACGACCCTACTGATGGAGCTAACAGAAGAAATACTCTTTGCGATGTACTTACGTA
>DATMPR010000215.1:0-8836 GCA_035567575.1 Bacteroidia bacterium | reverse complement strand
AATGTCATGAAGGCGGGGTAGTGCAGGGCATGTACGAAACCAGCCGCCAATTAAAAAACATTGGCGTGGTTAGCGGACATGATATTACTTACGAAAGCGCCGTGACAAAATTAATGTTCCTGCTTGGGCAGAAACTTTTTTCCAATAAAGTAAAACAATTGCTTGAGAAAAATTTACGGGGTGAGCTAACAGAATAGTTTAACACTCAAAAGAATCGATCAATCCATTCGAATAAAATTCCTGCATCAGAGAATCATGGTTCTTTTCAGGACCTCTAACGGAATAAGTTAAATACATTTCTGAAGTTCGCTTGCCTCTGTTAATGCATTTAGAACTTAATTTGTATTTGGAAAACAAAGAATCAAGTTCATTCTGTTTTTCGGCCGTATGCCCTAAAAGAGTAATTTTGTAAACCTTACTAACATTACTTTTATCAATGATATTTTGAAACCAGGAAAACCCCAGTAATACCGACATTACAATACAAAGCGACAAAAAAGCGAATTCATACTGGCCAATACCAATTGACATTCCAATAGCAGCTGAGATCCAAATTACCGCGGCAGTTGTGAGTCCTTTTACAAAATTTCCTTCCTTAAAAATTGCACCCGCACCAATAAAACCGATACCTGTTACAATGTTCGATGCAATTCGTGTCGGGTCGGTGTTTTTTCCTGAAATGCCGCTTACAATGGTAAATAAAGTTGCGCCTACCATGATAAGTATAACGGTCCGGAAACCTGCTGATTTGGTTTTGTATTCTCTTTCAGTACCAATGATGGCACCAAAGATGAGAGCCAAAACCAATTTTATTAGATCTTCAGTAATTGTATTCATTTATATTTAGAATTTAATTTTGAAAACTAAATTACTTCTTCTTATTTTTCTTTTCAAACTCCTTTATGATCTGTTCATCGGTTTTACCAAGTAAACTTCTGGCATCATCAGCATTTTTTGCCCAATCGGTACCGGGGAATGTATTTATTATCTGACCGTATAATTCCCGCGCTTTTTCTTCATCGTTCAGCATACTCGGCTCATCATACAATTGAGCTAATAAAAACATGGCGGCACCACGATTTTTAAAATTCGGAAAATCATTTATTACCCTCTCAAAACTTAATTGTGCCTGCGGTAAATTATTTATGCTTTGCGCAATTTGTCCGGCCTTCAATAAAAATATGGGTGCTAAAGTATCGGTCGGGCAATAAAAACTAAAATCAGCAAAAGCTTTAATTGCTTTGTTAGCTACTTTTTTATCTATTTCATTCGCCGCTAAAATAATGCTGTCATTTTTACAAGCATCAAGATATAATGCCCGGCAATCGTTAGCATAAACAGAGTTTATTTTTGATGTGGAATCTTTTGCTTCCGCCTTGGGCTGTTCTTCTGTTTTCGTTCCCGTGCAATTATAGAACATTAGAAAAACGACAAAAGCAGCGAGAATTAGAATTAATATGTTTTGAATTATTTTTTTCATTTACTTTTAGCTTTGTAAATTTTTATTTTATAATCGGCGTTTATTTTTCCTTTACTGATGTCAGTTAATTTACCGGCTATCAACTTTCTTCTAACCGGACTGATCCTATCAGTAAATAAAACGCCTTGTATATGATCGTATTCGTGCTGGATGATGCGGGCAATAATACCATCGTATGTTTCAGTGTGTTTTTTAAAATTCTGATCGTAATATTCAATTTTTATTTTTGGCTTACGCATTACATCTTCGCGTAATTTAGGAATGCTTAAACAGCCTTCATTAAATTTCCATTCGGTTCCTTCTTCTTCCGTAATTTGCGCATTTATGAAAACCTTTTTGAAATTTTTCAATAATTCCAACTCTTTTTCAGAATATTCGCTTTCCTCTTCGTCGTCTTCGTCTCTTTCTGCAAAAGGCGTAGCATCAATAACAAATAAACGGATCGCTTTTCCGATCTGAGGAGCAGCTAATCCAACACCATTAGCACTGTACATGGTTTCAAACATATCAGCGATAAACTGTTCAAGGCCTTCGTAATTTTTATCTATGTCAACCCCAACTTTTCTAAGAACAGGATCTCCATATACAACTATTGGTAAAATCATTTCTTGTTTCTTGTTTATAGTTTCTGGTTTTACATCTCTTGTTTCTAGTTCAGCCGGAAACAGGGAACCAGAAATATTTATCTGCTATAATTAGGAGCTTCACGTGTAATAACCACATCATGAGGATGGCTTTCCTTAACACCTGCAGCTGTAATACGAATGAATTTAGCTTTTTGTAAAGTCTTGATGTCTTTCGCGCCACAATATCCCATGCCTGCGCGTAAACCACCAATCACCTGATAAATTACTTCTGCTAAACTTCCTTTGTAAGGAACACGTCCGCTAATGCCTTCAGGCACTAATTTTTTAATATCATCTTCTGCATCCTGAAAGTAGCGGTCCTTCGAACCTTTTTGCATGGCTTCCATCGAGCCCATTCCGCGGTATGATTTAAATTTACGTCCTTCAAAAATAATTGTTTCTCCCGGGCTTTCTTCAACACCCGCGAACATTCCGCCCATCATAACGGTTCCTGCACCTGCGGCTAATGCTTTTACAACATCACCTGTAAAACGGATGCCGCCATCGGCAATAAGCGGAACACCTTTTCCTTTTAATGCTTCAGCAACATCTAATATGGCTGATAATTGAGGAACACCAACACCTGCAATAATACGGGTAGTACAAATAGAACCCGGACCGATTCCAACTTTAACACCATCTGCTCCGGCTTTGTATAGATCTAACGCTGCTTTGCCTGTTGCAATGTTTCCAATTACAATTTGGAGATCTTTATATTTCTTTTTTACTTCTTTTAATTTATCAATAACACCTTTTGAATGGCCGTGAGCTGTGTCTATAACAATAGCATCAACACCCGCGGCAACTAATGCATCAACGCGTTCAATAGCATCAAAAGTAACACCAACACCGGCAGCAACACGTAAACGTCCCATATTATCTTTACAAGAATTAGGACGGACTTTTATTTTTATGATATCCTTATATGTAATTAATCCAACCAGTTTATTGTCTTTATCAATAATAGGAAGTTTCTCTATTTTATGATCTTGTAAAACTATCTCTGCCTGTTTTAAAGTAATACCGTGTTTAGCTGTAATGGTATCCTTGGCAGAAGTCATAACTTCTCTAACCGGACGTTTAAAATTTTTTTCGAAACGCAGATCACGGTTTGTGATGATACCAACTAAACGGTGTTTTTTATCTATGACGGGAATGCCGCCTATCTTATTTTCGGCGATCAGGGCAAGAGCTTCACCAATGGTTGCATCTTCATCAAGGGTAACAGGATCCAGGATCATACCGCTTTCGCTGCGTTTTACTTTTCTAACGTGGATAGTCTGATCTTCTATACTCATGTTTTTATGCAATACGCCAATACCACCTTCCTGAGCAATGGCAATGGCAAGCTGATATTCAGTAACTGTATCCATGGCTGCCGATACAATTGGTGTATTTAGTTTGATATCGCGGGTAAAGTAACTCGATATATTTACCTCACGTGGAAGTATTTCTGAATAATCGGGCACTAATAATACGTCGTCGTAGGTTAGCCCTTCGGGGACAAACTTTTGTGCAAGATAGGATGCAGCCATAGAATGAATTTTAAGATTATAAAATTCAGGCAAATATAGTTAAAATAACCGAGAAGTCAAGTTTAGTCATAATATGATAATTAATTATACCGAAGTAAATCAGATCTTTAAAATTGGGTGCTGATTCATAGGATTCGGGTTTGTTTTAACAAACTTGAATTCCTTTGGTATAAATGCTACCTTTATGGGCAAATTATTTGAATATGTTTCGTAAGCTTAGTTTTATTGCAATCTTAGCAATGGTTTTAACATCCTGCGGCAATGATAATAAGGAAAACGATGGTATTTCGACTAACGATGTTGCTAATTCTGCGTCGGCCGATGGCAAATCAACCGGAAAAGGGCCTGATATTAAGTTTGAAGAGGAAGTTCATGATTTCGGTCGGATAACTCAGGGTGAAAAAGTATCTTTTGCTTTTAAGTTTAAAAACATCGGTAGTTCTAATTTGATCATATCGGCTGCTGCCGGAAGTTGTGGCTGTACAGTTCCTGAATGGCCAAAAGAACCGATTTTACCCGGCAAAGAAGGAAAAGTAAATGTTATTTTTAGCAGCGAAGGAAAAAGCGGTATTCAGGAAAAAAGTATTACCATTATAACAAATTGCGAACCCAGCACCAGAATTGTAAAAATAAAGACAGATATAGTAGTGCCGGAAACTTTAAAAGAAGAAAGCTAATAGCAAGTTAGAAGTTAGAAGTTTGAAGTCAGAACCAAAAAAATGAAAAATTAATTCTTAAATCTAATATCTTAAATCTAAAATCAACAACATGTTACAACAATTCATTTTAATGGGAGCACCTGCCGGAGGCGCTCAAGGCGGAAATCCGATCATGCAAATTTTACCACTGGTTTTAATAGTAGTAGTATTTTATTTTTTCATGATCCGTCCGCAAGTAAAAAAATCGAAAGACCAAAAAAAATATATTGAGGCTTTAAAAAAAGGCGATAAAATCTTAACCATTGGTGGCATTTACGGTAAAATTGTAGAGATGCGTGAAGATGCAACCATTATTATGGAAGTTGAAGATGGCACTAAGATGAAGATCTCGAAGAACGCAGTGTCTCAGGATGCATCAGCTACTTTAAATCAAAACCCTTAATAAAACTTGGCAAATAATAATTCGGCGGATTCATCGGGCAATGGCATTAAACAAAAATTGATGCGCGGTAAATTATCGGCCTTTATTGTTTGTCTTATTATTTCAGGGTTTTTGTGGTTAAGTCACGCTTTAAACACAACTTATTTCTATTCGCTTAATATTCCTGTAACATTTAGTAATCTACCGGCTAATAAAACTTTACTTTCCGAATTGCCGAGTCAGTTACGCTTTGATATTAAAACCAGCGGATTAAAACTGCTTTTTGTTTTATTGAATAGACCTTTTAGTCCGATCATGGTTGATTTTAATAGTTTAAAGGGCGATAATAAATCGCAAACTTACGCTATAAGTTCAGGTAACATCAATCTTAAACAATATACTAAGCTGGATGTGGATATTAAAAAAATCAGTCCTGATACTTTATTTTTCGCTGCCAAACGAGGGGTCAATAAAAATGTTCCTATAAAAGCAATTGTTTTTGCGAACGGCGAGAAAGGTTTTGTGCTTTCGAAACCAAACATTAATCCAACTTACATTACTATTAATGGTGATAGTGCTTCGTTAAGTAATATTGATACCATTTCCACAGCACCTTTGTATTTGAACCAATTAAGTACAAATTATATTGGAAAACTGGCATTGGTGAAACCGGCTGAAAGTGTGTATTTAAATTTAACTGAAGTAAATGTCAGCATACAGGCCGATAAATTGTTACAGCGGGAAATTGAAGTTCCTGTGACGGCTATTAATTGTCCGCAAAACTTTGCGCCAAAATTATTTCCTGCGACTGTTAGAATAAAATTTTCGAGTGCGAAAAATGATTTTAGCGGGATAACTGAAAAAAGTTTTAAAGCGGTGGTGAATTTCAACAAGCAAAAAAAGGAAATCAATAAATTACCTGTAGAGATAACCATTTTACCAACGGAAGCATACATTTTATCGGTTGAACCAAGTGAAGTTGAATTTTTAATTTTTCGCCAAAAGGAGGCGTCCCTTGCGGGAAAATCAAAATAATGATTATTGGATTAACAGGAGGAATTGGAAGCGGCAAATCAACAGTTGCAAAACTGTTTGAGGTGTTGGGGGTACCTGTATATAATTCGGATGCGCGCGCTAAGGAAATGTATTATAAACCAGAAGTAAAAAAGCAAGTGATTGCTTTGTTCGGAACCGAAGCTTATAATTCAAATGGAAAATTAAATCCAACTCACGTCGCTAAAATTATTTTTAATGATTCTTCCTTGCTTCAAAAAATAAATGATCTGATTCATCCGGAAGTTGAAAAAGATTTTGAAGAATTTCATAAAAATAATTCCGCTCACAAAATAGTAATTATGGAAAGCGCTTTATTGTTTGAGACCGGTATTTATAAGAAAATAGATAAAACAATTCTGATAACGTCTGCTGATGAATTAAGAATTGCGCGTGTTACTGCACGCGATGGCATTACTGCGGAAGAAGTTGCAAAACGCATTAAGCATCAGTGGTCCGACGAAGAGAAAATTCCAATCAGTGATTTTGTGATCAAAAATGATGAGGTTGAAGGTTTGATCCCTCAGGTAAACGCAGTTTTCGAAAAACTTAAAAATGTTTAGAAAAGATCTTTTAGTCAGACAATTCGAAGAATTCGGAAAGTTTTTGGCGGTCGTATTCGGACTAAAAAAAGATAATAAATGGCCCGAATTGGAAGGGTTGATCAATACTTCTGCTTTTAAATACACAAATATTGAAATTAAAGAAGCAGAAAAATTAGAAAATGTGGATTTGATTGAAACACTTACTCAAAAACACTCTCTTAAAGAACCTAATTTAAAAATGCTTGCAGATCTTTTATATGAAAAAGGAATAGGGTATAGTAAACAATTTAAAGAGGAAGAAGCAAACAACGATTTTGAAAAAGCATTTATTATTTACGAATTCATACAGGCAAATTCATTGGAAATAGATTTTTCACTCGATATGCACTTTAAATTAACAGCGCTAAAACAATTACTTAGAAGATGAATTGAACATCTTTAATATCGAAACTTTTTTGAGATTTATTTTCCATCTCCAACACCAACAAACCACTTTCATCAACACCAACAACTTTCGCCTTAAAACGAGTATTGTTCTGTTCAAATTCTGATAACTCATCCAATTTGAAAAGTAATTTCAGATAAGTATCATCAATTAATTTAAGATCCGATTTCATTAAACGTAAAAACCATTTTTCGAAATGATCAAATAAAAGTTCCATTATTAATTCCAGATCATATTCTTTTCCGCTAAGTAAATTTAATGATGTTGCAATGTTTATTCCGCCAAAATCTTTCTGATTAACGTTTATCCCAACACCAATAACACTCCATTGCACCACCTCGTTTAAAATACTGTTTTCAATAAGCACACCGGCAATTTTTTTAGAGTTCACAAGTATGTCATTTGGCCATTTAATTTTAATGTCAAACTGACTATCATTTAAAATCTCAGTCAATACGTCATATAACGCCAGTGCAGTAATTTTGCTTAAATAAAAAATGTTTTTTGAATTTAAGAAACCTGGTTTCAAAATCAGCGAAAGCGTTGTATTCCGCTGTGGCTCTGCTATCCAGCCATTCCCTCTTTGTCCTTTACCTTGTGTTTGTTTGTATGTATATACCACTGTGCCCTCAATGGCATTAACTTTCTTTAACAGCTCAATGGCATAGGAATTGGTGCTAAGTGTTTCAGGCAAAAAAACTTTGTTTTGTCCTATAAATAGTGTTGACATTGAGCCAAAAAGGTTAATTTTGTTGTGTTGACACAAATATATTAAAGTATTAAGAAAAGATAAGTATTAAAGTTTTTATGGCTAAAAAAGGAGTTAAAGCACCAAAGAAGAAACCCGCCCGTCCGGCAGGTGGGGCGGCGAAAAAATCTGCGAAGAAAGTTGTTAAGAAAGGAACTAAAGTTGTCTCTAAAAAAGCAGCTTTGGAAGCAAAAAAAACACCAAAAAAGAGTAAAACAAAGAAACGTACGTCTTCCTTAGCAACTGCCGGAAAGAAAAAGACAGTTAAAAAGGTGCTAAAGACAAAAACTATACTTGTAAAAGATAAAGAAACTAAACAAGCCAATGCTATTGCGAATACCGAGAAAAAGAAATCTGCGCGTTCACTTAGTGGTAAAACAAAAACAAAACGTCCCGTTAAAACAGCATCCGATCAGCAAACCACTGCTTTAATTGATGCTGTTATTGATGGTATGCAGGAGAAGAAGGCAAAAAATATTACTATCATTAATTTATCAGAAATAGAAAACAGTGTTGCTGATTTTTTCGTGATCTGTGATGCTGATAGTAAAACACACGTTGAAGCAATTGCTGATTCGGTGGATGAGATCGTAACAAAAGAAACCGGAGAGCGGCCTTTTCATGCGGAAGGTTATGAAAATGCAGAATGGATTTTAATTGATTATATAAATGTTGTAGTTCACGTTTTTCAAAAAGAAACGCGTCATTATTATAACTTAGAAGCCCTGTGGGCAGATGCAGAAATTACTTTTGCATAAACAATATTTGAAACAAGAACCAATGAGCGAAGAAATTAAAAATACGGACCCTAATATAAAAAACGATAGTTCTCTAAATAACCAGGAGGAAGAGCGCAAGAAACAGTTCGAGAAAATGAAAGAAAAATTTTCTAAGCAATCTCCATTGGGCGGCGGTAATAAAAACAGCGGTAATAATTTTTATTGGATTTATGGCGTTGTGATCGTCGGACTTTTATTCGTTACTTTTTTTGGGACTAATTTCTCATCGCGGATGATAGAAATTTCTCAGGTTGATTTTGAACAGAAGATGTTAGCGCACGGCGATGTTGTAAATGTAGATATCGTAAATGAAAAATTCGCGCGCATATATATTCAGCCTGATAGTTTAGTTACACGGGATGCTTACAAAGACACAAAAACGGGAGTAGCTTTTTTCCCTGATAAAAAATTCCACGGCCCGCATTTTAAATTAACTATTTCATCCGTGGATGATTTTTTGCGCCGTATAGAAAAAGTTCAGGATGATGCAGGGATTTCAAAAGACAAGCGTGTTTATCCGCATTCGGTTGATGAAACTAATTGGA
>DATMPR010000214.1:0-18097 GCA_035567575.1 Bacteroidia bacterium | reverse complement strand
ATCTCAGTATTAAATGCTGCGCCTGTTGTTCCGACATAATTATTACGTATCGTTCCATCTTTATCCTGCTGTACTAATAAATAACCGGAATAGCCTCTTAAATTTAAACCGCCGCCTGCAGTAAAATGATTTGTTACACCGTTATAACCGCCAAACGAAGGCGGAATAATTCCCATTGAACGCGTATATTTATTATCCATTAACTCTTCATTATTCGCTCCTGCGACATATAATGCTGACTCTTTTGGAATATTATTTCCAAATCCTGCTTGTCCGAATAAACGGGTATTAATATTTATTCTTCCAAGATCATTTTTATTTACTACACATAATGTGATAGCAGAAAAATCATAATCTTTTGTAAACGCTGCTGTGCGGAAATTTAAATTAATATTTCCGGTGCCACGTTTATAACGGTAGTTATGATCCATACCAACATGCATGGCACCATTTAATTTTTGAATGCCCCACTCATTTTTATTAATAAGATAAACAAGATCCGTTTTCAGATCACGGAGCATTCCTTTATAATGTGCATAGAATCTTGTTTTTTCGTTATTACTTTTTTTCTCTAAACCAATTGTTCCTCCGTCTAATCCATCTAAAGATTTTGCCTGTAAATAAAAATTTGATTTTTTCATTAATTTATTTAGACTCGTTTTATAATTAAATAAGAACGAAATCGGTTGGTAACTATTGATGCTGGTTGTACTGTCCAAATAACTCTGACCTAATCCGCTGCTGCCCCAAATCGTTAGATCAAAAACATGTTTCACGCCTAAATAGTTTCCGTTTAAATGAACACCTACTTTAACACCATCGTACCCATTATACCAAAAAGCGGGGCGTACACGCATATCGTATTGTTTCCAATTAGGCGGATTATAAATATGCGAATCAAATTTTACATCTATTTTATTTCTCTTAACGTTGTTAAGCATGTTAACATCTGCCAAACGGTAACTCGGATCAATAATTACATTTTGTAATTTACTTCCTACATTAATGGTTGTAGTGTATGATGTTTTAAGTTTTGGTCCCCATCCTATCCATCGTGGCAATGTTACTGCTCCTGTTGGTTTTTCGAACCAGGTATTTGGAATGTGATAATGCAGCGCCGAATCATTTTTATTTATCACGGTAAAATCAACCGGCATTTGCATTGTGCCTTTACGTTTAAATGTTATTTCGTAAATGCCTTTTTTCTTTTTCTTTATCTGGCCAATTTTATAATCTATTGTTTTAGTTGTTTCCAGCCATTCATCAAAAAACCAATTGAGGTCAACACCACTATACTGAATAATTGAATTACGGAAATCTTCAGGGTAAGGGTGACAAAACTTCCATTGATTAAAATAATGCTGCATGGCTTTATCAAATAACGCGCGACCTAAAACATATTCCATATTCTTAAGCATAGTAGCAGTTTTAAAATAAACATTACTATATCCGCCGCCATGACGAATACCGCCGTTAAAATCATCGCTATGGGTATTTAAAGTTACTTCTTCGCCTTTTGTAACAACCGAATTATAATAACCATTATAGATCTGCTCATCAATTACACGGATAGGGTTAGTAAATTTCTTTTCATATTTATTTTTTGGAGGATATTCTTTTACTAACGGTCCATCAATAAACTGATAGGTGTCTGCAGTGTAAAATTGTGTGAAGCCTTCGTCTAAAAATGCGCGGTAAGTTTCATTGCTTCCCACCATTCCATAAAACCAATTGTGTGTGAGCTCGTGAATAAATAAAGTACGGTAAGCAGGATCGAATCCTCCATTAAGTGTCATCATCGGATACTCCATACCATCATTAGCATCAGCACTGATCATTTTTGGATAATGGTACGGACCGATATTGTAACTGTTCACTTCAATGATTTTTGTAAGATATTGCGACGCGTTATACCAACCGGCAGCATGTGGTTCCTGAACCAATGCGATACAACGCACACCGTCCCAATTAGATTCACCAATGCGGTAAGTAGGATCTGCAGTAAAAGCTACATCATGAACATTAATGGTGCTGAACTTCCATGTTTTTTTTGTGCCGTCTTTTTTTACAACAACACTTGGCGGCGAATTCCATGGTTTTTTTAGAAAGTTGGAGATGTCTAATTTTTTACGGAGTGTATCAGGCAGCATTTCTTTTTCGTTTATCATGGTGCCGGTGCCATCCACAATATATTGATTCGGAAAAGTAAGTTCAACATAATACGAGCCAAAATCACCATAGAATTCATGATCCATGTGCTGATCAGTATCCCAATTAAATTTTCTGTCAAATACTGAAATGCGCGGATACCAATGCACCAGATCATAATGCTTATTACCAAACACATTAAATGTTTTCATCCTGTTGCGGATCACTTCACGGTCGAAATAAGTTTTGAAATCAATATCAAACGTCACCGACTCGCCAGATAATAAAGGTTTATTTAAAATTACTTTTAGTACCGTGTTATCAAGTTCAGTTTTTAGATCAATTCCTTTAATACTCATTTTATCAACTGTAGTCCCAAGATTTTTTTCGCGGTATTTGCTGTAGTTTAATATGTAATTGTTGTTTTTGTATAGATCGGATAAATAAGAATCTTTATTTTGAGCGTTGCAGTATAAATGAAAATAAACAACAGTCAGATCGTTTGGTGAGTTGTTCCAATACGTTAGTTCTTCATGACCGGTAACAATATCACTGCTATCGTTTATTTCTGCTCTAATATTATAGTGAACATCCTGCTGCCAATAACCTTCATAAGGTTTTCGGTTTTTCCAATACATAGGATTGGTTACCGAACGGTAATCGATGAATTCGCTTTGCGAAAACAAAAATACAGGGAGGAAAATAAACGCAAGCAGAAATCTCATACCAATACTTAATAATTATTAAAGATATAAGTTATTTGAGAGCCTTCAAACTTAAATCCAAACTTTTAATATGGTGGGTTAAACTTCCTACCGAAATAAAATTAACACCGCATTTAGCGTAATCAGCAATGTTTTTTTCGGTGATGCCGCCGGATGATTCTATCTCGAAACGGTTCTTTATAAGTTTTACAGCTTCTTTAGTTTGGGCGGGCGTGTAATTATCGAGCATGATGCGTTGCACCCCGCCACGTTTTAAAACTTTTTTTACGTCGTTTAAAGTGCGTGTTTCAATCTCGATCGGTAATTGTTTTTTCTTCTTTTTTAAATAAGCATTAGCAGCGTTAATAGCAGCTACAGTTCCTCCCGCAAAATCAATATGATTATCTTTTATTAAGATCATATCAAACAAACCGTAACGGTGATTAGCGCCGCCTCCAATGACAACAGCCCATTTTTCGAAAAAACGAAAGCCAGGTGTTGTTTTGCGTGTGTCAATTACTTTTGCTTTTGTGCCTTTACAAAGTGTTTGTAAATGTTTTGTTTTTGTGGCAATGCCGCTCATGCGCTGCATGATGTTTAAAATTAAACGTTCGGCGGTCAGTAATTTTTGAGTGTTTCCTTCTACTACAAAAACAACATCACCTTTCTTAACTCGTCTGCTGTCTTTTAAAAGTATTTTTATTTTTATGGATTTATCTATGATCTTTAAAACTTCAACGGCTGCTTCAATACCGGCAATGATACCATCCTCTTTCACCAGCAATTGCATTTTACCTCTGTGATTTGGGGGAATGGTTGCTAATGCGGTATGATCGCCATCGCGGACATCTTCCTTCAATGCCCGATGAACAAATTTTTTGAAATTGAAATGATGGTGATGCAGCTGAATATAACTATTCATTGTCGTTCTCTATCCTGAATTGGGAAATTAAATTACGACGGATCAAAATGGAAACGCGAAACTTCCCATTAGCAGTTTCGAGTGAACCTGTGACAAATTGAACATTACTGTTTACAGAACTTGAACTGGTAACCGTGAAAAATTTTACAGCATGTTTTTCGAAAAAATATTTAATGTTGGCTTCTGCTTGTGCTTTGCTTAACAGATCTTCCTGATTCAAGATCTTAACTGATAATTTCTCATCGAAAAATTTTACGAGTTCCGACGATTTACCTTGTTTAACGGCAGCCACAACATCATCAGTTACATCGAACTCGAATAAACTAAAAGAAGAAAGAAAAAAGACTATTGGTATTAAAAGTTTCATTTAATGATGTTAAATTTACTAAATTATACGCTTTAAGCTAAATGAAGGTTACTTTATTGCAAATAGATAAAACCACTGAAAATTATTTAATCGAAGGGATCTCAATTTATCTCAAACGATTAAAGAATTATACAGCGTTTGAAATAGCAACAATAAACGTGCCAAAGGCGGTCAGAATGCGCCCCGAAGCGGAACAGAAGAGCGAAGAATCTAAATTAATTTTGAAACAACTCAAAGAAAATGATCATTTGGTGATCTTAGATGAGAGTGGAAATTTGTTAAATTCAGTCGATTTCAGCTCATTTTTGACAAAAAAAACTCTTCAAAATGTTAAAAATCTCATTTTCTTGATAGGCGGACCTTATGGCTTCGATGCCTCTATCTACAAACGCGCTAATTACAAATTATCACTTTCACCTATGACTTTCTCTCATCAAATGGTAAGATTATTCTTCGTCGAGCAATTATACCGCGCTTATACTATTACAAAAGGTGAGAAATATCATCATCTTTAAATAGTCTGACTTTCAGTATTTTACATTAACAATTCTTATGCTTTAAACATTCTTCTTTTAACAAAAAATTGGTCTAAAAGAATACACTTTGGCTTTTTAAGGATTATCTTTGTGCGAACTTAAAAAGAATTCATTTTGGACCAGTCTCATATCATCCGATTTAATAATGCGAACAGGCAGTTTTACATGACTGCTAAAAAGAGAGTTGACGAATATTTCCGCCAGCATAATCTTTCAAAATTCGGGAATTATAAAATGGTTATTAAAACCATTGCCATGTTTATTATTTTTCTTGGTCCTTACGCCATTTTGATATCGAACATTTTTACTAATGGCTGGGCATTATTAGGACTTTGCATTTTAATGGGAATTGGAATGAGTGGTGTTGGTTTATCAGTAATGCATGATGCAAATCACGGAAGCTATTCTAAAAATCATAAAATAAACAGATTGATGTCGTTTAGCATGACATTGATTGGCGGCAGTTCTTTAAACTGGCAATTACAGCATAACAATCTTCACCATACTTTCACAAACATTGAAGGACATGATGAAGATATTGCACCTTTGGGATTTTTACGTTTTTCGCCTCATGCTGAACATAAAAAAATTCACAAGTTTCAATTTTTGTATGCCTGGTTTTTTTATGGCTTAATGACTTTAATGTGGGCCTTCACAAAAGATTTTTCGCAATTGATCCGCTACAACAAAATGGGTTTGCTAAAAGGACATAATACAACTTTCAAAGCTCAGCTCATTAAATTAAGCATTCACAAAGCATTTTATTTAAGTTATAGTCTTTTTATTCCAATGATTGTAATTCACCAGCCATGGTGGTTGGTTTTAATTGGTTTTGCTATTATGCACTTTACATGCGGTTTAATTTTAGCTCTTATTTTTCAACCGGCTCATGTGGTTGAAATGACTGCTTATCCAACTCCTGTTAGTCCTGAATCATTAGCGATGGAGGACGATTGGGCTTCTCATCAAATGAAAACCACTGCTAATTTTGCGCCTAAGAACTGGGCATTGTCGTGGTTTGTTGGCGGATTAAATTTTCAGATCGAACATCATTTGTTCCCGAACATTTGTCATGTGCATTACAAAAAAATTGCACCGATCATTAAGGAAACTGCTAAAGAATTCAATTTACCATATCATTCTAAATCAACTTTTATCGGGGCTGTTGTTTCGCACGCTAAATTATTATACCAATTAGGCCAACCGCCTCAAATGGCTTAAAAATCATCATCTTCTTCTTTTTTCTTAGGCTGCAGATTATTTTTCTTTTTCTTGTCCTCACTGGTTTCTAATTTAAATTTCTGATCGCCTTTCTTTGGTTCTGTTTTTATCAGCGTACTATCCTTCTTAAACAAGCCAAATTCTTCTTTTAAAATTTGTTTTAGTGTTTGTTTCTCCGCTTTAATATCCTCTCCTATTTTTTGTTTAAGTCCTTTACGGTCGTATTTAATGATTGGATTGTCTACGGTGCCTGTCATCAATAAATAAACGCAGCGGCGGTTTTCAGGGTCGTGTTCTACAAATTCTAATTCTTCATCCAATTGTTTATTGGCGCGTTTTTTACTGGTGAGTAATTCGCTTAATAATAATTTTATGTGATAGTCAATTTCGTTCTTAAAAGTGTGCTTGCCCCAAAACTCGATATTGAGCGCTGAATTTTTAAGGACGGTTTTAGGAAGTGTGATGATCTGATTTTTTATATCAAACGAACTTTGCAGATTAGAAAATTTTATGTCTCTGAGTTCATTTACTTCAACGTACTTCGATAAACTCTCAAGCGGTTTAAAGTTCATGAGTCTTCCCTGTTCTATTATTAAACTTCCGGTTGCAACTACACTTTCTAAATCCGAAACCAGTTCTTTACTCCAATTACCTGCAAAACTTAAATTAGCGGTTGCAAAACCTTTCAAGTGTTTATCGTTAAGAGTATTTTGCCCGAAATTATTAAACTCTAAAAACAATTTAGAAATATTTATTTTTTGCAGATCTGCTTCAGCTTTAATTACAATATTTTCACCGCTGGCATCTGCAATTGCGTTCACTTTTGCTTTTCCCTCCATCGTGTTCAGCAAAATATTTTGAGCAACAATTTTTTGATTGTGTATGGAAATATCTCCTAAAACCGATTGTGCTTCAAATTTTGCAAAACTAAAATTGCTGATATTTGCATTTAAATCGAAATTCAGATTGGCAGATATATTTACTTTTCCGGAAGCTGAATTACTGCCACCGTATAAAATATCTTCCAATACAATCTTATTACTTTTTAATCCCGCATTAATAACCAAAGGCTGTTGCGCATCAAATAAATAATTTAAGAAACCGGGTAACTCACCATTCAATTCAACATCTGAATTTCCAATTACTAATTTAAAATTATTTACAGCTACATTCCGGTCTTTCAAAACAAAACCACCTTCACTAATATTTATTTCATTTTCCTTTCCTTTAAATTTTGTTTTTATGTCTTTTAAAGTTGCAGAACCTCCAGCACTTATATTAGGCGAAAAAGCCGAGCGCTTCATTTCGTTTAAATTTCCTTTTATCTGCGCATTTAATTGGATGCTGCCTGAAAGGTATTGCAATGTATCGATCGGCCAAAAATTATTTATATCTTCTAATTTTGCATTTATTGCACCGCCAAGATTTAAATAAGGATCCGAAAGATTTGTAATTAAACAATACCCGTTTAAGGTATTATTACCCAGTTCTGCTGAAATATTTTTCAGATTCAAAAAATCATCCTTCTCGTTTACACTTAGACTACCCTGCACATTCACTTTCTTCAGCTGCATATTTTGCTGTTTATGCGTAATGGTAGCATTGTTTATACCAAACTCGGCATTGATATTTGTTTTTTGTCCCGCTTTATAAACCAAATTTCCTTTGCTAAAAAAATCTCCTTCACTTTTATAATCATTCATTCTTTCTGCATATTTACCGGGAAGCAATGAAAGAACAGATTCAATATCCAGGTTTTTCCCATTAAAACTTATATCGGCTGTTTCTAAACTATCCTTGTAATTACAGTTACCGTCAATGGCAAAATTCATTTCGTTAAGAGCTAATTCAGCTTTATGAATTTTATAATTGTTTTTATTTATATCTAACTCCAGATCATATTTAAGATCCTTTTGTTTTAATAAATTGTCTTTGCCGATCTGCAAATATTCTAAACGTGCCTTCCCATGCGTTTGCAAAGCATATTGTTCGTCGGAAAAGTTTCCTGAAAAGGTTGCCTCTTTAAAAAATAAAGCGACTTTAACTTTTTGTTCCGCGTTTTTGTAACTAAGATCTATTTTAGCCAGACTAATTTCTGCAAGAGCGAATTTTAAATTATCCGAATTTTTAGTTTCACTTTTTTTCCAGAAAATATAGTTTGGGCGGCCTTGCTTATCAATTCTGAGATCACATTTAGCCCCGTTGATGTTTATTTTTTTGATGGTGTAATTTTTGTTCCAGATATCCTTCAAATTAAATAGCAGTAAAATATTTTCCGCGAAAATTAAAGTGTCTCTTTGTTTTTTATCAATAGCTTCTAAAATTAGAACATCCTTAAACTCCAGGGCGCATTTAGGGAATGACTTAATAAATGTTAAATCAATATTCTTAGGATCGACTTTTACTTCTGACCTTAAATTTTTATTGAGTTCGTCAATGATCGCAGATTTCACTTCATCTTCGTAAATAAAAACAAGCGAAACCACCGCGAGGCCCAGCACCACTGTGATCACGGAAAGCCACACAACCGTTTTCATAAAAAAACGAAATGGCCGGAATGGTTTTTTCTCAGGTATTTGAATGTTATTCTCCACTAAACTAAAGGTGAAAATAAAATCAAAAGCATTTAAGGTAAACTTAGTTTTATTTAAACAATAACGTTTTAATAAACGAAACGTTACTTACGTACTACCCTCGAGAAGTTAAAATAAATGGTATCGGTAGTGCCGCCAATAAAGGCCTGCATGGTATTATCGGAAGGTAAACGGTAATTAATGATACGCGGGAAATCATGAGCGGGATTTTCAAATTGCACCAATGTATCTTTTAAAACCGTACTTGTAAAAGTTACGGCTTTTCCCTTGTTTTGTCCTTTTACAAGAGTAATAAAATTCCACTTTCCGGCATCGGGTATAATTTTGACATCTTCCATCACATTAGTATCCGCGCCAACAACCGTGTACATGCGCGATGAGTAAGAACCATCATTATTTTTAGTCCATTGTTCAAATTGATCTTCTTCCGATAATTTCCAGGTTCCAACTAATCTATCAAAAACCAAATTGCTTTCGGTTTCTTTTGTTTCTTTCCCGTTAGGTGAACAAGCTGCAAAGAAAATCAGCGCTCCTGAAATTATTAGATTTCTTATCATGATAAAAATGTTAGATAAGTAAATATATAACAATAAAGTTAGAAACCCGAATAAACACTTTTACAATTTAACTTATATAACTAACCCCAAAATACGATTGGAATGAACTACCTAATCTTAGTAAAACATTAAAATTAGGTGGTTTTAATAGTTGTAAACGGACCGGAATTTTTGTACCTTTAAATGATATAAAACCTTAACCATGAAAAAATTATTTCTTCTGGCCACTGTTGTAATAGTTGTAATAAGTTCCGCATTTATTGGCACTCCCCCGTTTGATGAATTAGCGCTTAATGCCGCGATGCCCAATGGTTCTTATAAAATGAAAGATGTGGGCGGAAAAGAGATTTCTTTAGATGAAGCCAAAACCGCAAAAGGTTTATTGGTTATTTTTTCTTGTAATACTTGTCCATATGTGAAATTAAGTGAAACCCGTATTAAAGAATACAGCGATTATTGTTTAGCAAATGGCATTGGCTGCATTATTGTAAACAGTAATGAGGCACAACGTAATGAAGAAGATAGTTTTGATGCAATGACTAAATACTATGCCGCTCAAAAATTAAAATGTTATTATGCTGTTGATGCAAGTTCAAAATTAGCGAATGCCTTTGGTGCTACGCGTACACCTCAATGTTTTTTGTTTAATGCAAAAGGACTTATTTACAAAGGCGCCATTGACGATAACGTAAAAGATCCAGCGGCTGTAAAAGAAACATATTTAAAAGATGCGCTTAATGCGGTTGTAAAAAATACTGTGCCGGCAAAACAGGAAACCAAATCAATTGGCTGTACAATTAAGAGAGTTGAATCGTAATTTGCTTTTATTTATATTTATTAAAACCAAACCACAAATTATTTAAAGGAAAGTATTTTTTTATTTATGAACCCATTTAAAAAAGTACAGAATTATTTTATTGGCGATATTGTATCCGCAACTGATGATGTTTTTGAAAAAGCTAAAGTTGAAGTACTTTTTAATTTCACTGCTTTTTTCTTCATTGCCAACCTTCCTTACGCTGCACTTGCCCTTACTTTAACCTGGTTTCACATCTTGCTTGCCTACTCAACTATAATTGGTTTGGGATTAGTATTTTTTATTCTGAGAAAATATAAAAGCATTAAATGGGCAGCCATTTTTTATTTAGCCAATCATGCTTTCCAGAACGTTTCACATTTTCTTATTGATAACGGACGAACCGAAATGCAGGGCATATTATTTTTTCTGCTTTTTGTTTTAGTAGCATTTATGATATTAGGCATAAGATGGGGATTTTATACTTTTCTTTTTGTAGTAATTGTATTTTGTACCGGAGTTTACAATATGGCGACGCATTGCTCTTTATTCAAATTCCCGTCGGAAATGGCCGATCCGCTAAACGAAGGCTTTATGCAATATCTTACACTCATTCCATTAATTTTAAATGTATACCTGGTTTCAGAATTTGTAAAAGCACAAAATAAAGCAGGAAAGCAGATCCGCAATCAGAAAATTTTATTGCAAAAAAATAATGATGAACTTGAAATACAAAAGCACGAGATCATTTCGAGTTTAAATTATGCAAAGCGTATTCAGTATGCAGTTCTCCCAATGGAAGAAGCTGTTCTCAGAAGTATTCCTCTTTCTTTTATTTATTATAAACCACGCGATATCGTTAGCGGCGATTTTTATTGGTTTCATGAAATTGATAACAATAATTATATTATAGTTTGTGCCGATTGTACAGGACACGGGGTTCCCGGCGCATTAATGACAGTAATTGGTTCCAACCTGCTAACTCAAATTGTTGCGGAAGGAAAGAATACCACTCCTTCAAAAATTCTTGAAGAACTGGATGAAAAAATTACCTCCACTTTAAAACAACAGAAAGATCACATTCAAATTATTCAAGACGGAATGGATCTGGCATTATTATCCGTAAACAAAACAAAAAAAGAATTTGTTTTTACCAGTGCAAAACGTCCTGCTATTTTAATCAGAGATGGGATTATGCATGAATTTAAGGGAAGTAAAAATACACTTGGTGGGTTGCGGAGCGGTGCGAAAAAATTCGAAGAAATAAAAATGAACTATCTTGAAAACGATATGATCTATCTTTTTACGGATGGAATTACAGATCAGTTCGGCGGCGACAATAATAAAAAATTATCTATTAAACGGTTGCGCGAATTACTTATGAGTATTCATTTACTTCCGGTACAAGAACAAAAACAAAAAGTTGATAATAAAATTTCAGGCTGGGTTGGAAGAAATGAACAGACAGATGATATGACCTTGATTGGTATTAAGCTCTAGAAATTATCAAACCATTGTCTTTGTCGCGGAATTTTAATATCGCTAAGCATACTGGTTTTTAAGTTAATCGTAAAACTATAACTCTTTCTGAATCCAAACGGCACCCAATCAATTCTCGCTTCCCAGCATTTTAGATCGCGGTAAACATTTAAACTGGTATAGCTTAATTGTTTATTTGTAAAATCATAACCGCTCGTAGCTCCCAGCTTCCAGTATTTCGTGACATTAATAGCGCCGCTAAAGTTTAAACTCTGCGTGTATTTTGGTTTTAAAAACGGATTAGGTCTGGAAATATTTAAGTTATAAAAAATATTCAGGTTCCATGGCAAAGGACCTTCTGTTACCGGTTTCTTTTCTGCCCCTCTCTCCGCACCGTTAGTCATATTAGGTGGTTTTCGCGCATTTTTAATTGCTTCTACCACATTAGAACTAAAAGCGGCATTAATGGCGATGTTGGCTGTTGTAAAAGTAGCTAACGACCCTGTTTCATTGAATTTATACTTCGCAATATTCCTTTTACGCAATGTGTCATAAACGTAAGGATTGAAAACTGCATTTCCTACAACGTCAAAAAATTTAAATAATTTATTTCTCGCGCTTACATTAATGTTGCTTAACCTAAAACTGTCGGCAGCGAAATTATAAGAACCATTCACGCTAAAATTCTGTAACAGCGTTCTCTTGTTATAAATATACCCGGAATCGGTCTTTTGCCTTACTTTCGCTTCTAAATTATTACTTAAGTTAAAATTTAAAGTGTTTTGCATCCCCAGTGCAGGACCGCCAAAAATATTATTCTGGAAAACGGTGTAGTATTGTTTGTGACCGAGTGTATCAACGGAAACTTGCTTCCAAAAACCATAATGTTCTTTTCCAAAATCAGGCCGGTATAAATAAGTTACGGTTGGAATTAATAAATGACGTATTTGCTTAATGCGTTTAAATTTAAAATAATAATCCATAAATAATTTGGTGGAGACGGCCGTTGTAAAGTTTGCATCATAACCGGCCACAAAACCATTGACAGTATCGGTTTTTAAAGTTTTAGTATCATTCAAAAATTCTTTCCTAGTTGTTTTGGTGTACATTACCGAACTTAAATTTAAAGCAGGTGTAACGGTAATATATTTTAATACGTTGAAGTTTGTAGATATTGGCAAGGTGTGACGGATTCCATAACGCATGCGGTTTTCAATATTACCTTTAAATAAAACAGAATCGTAACCGGATAAAGTATTACGCGCTTCCAATAAATAATTCACACCAAGTTTATCGAACACATTTGGGCGAACGGCATTAGCTCTTTTAAATGGGAAAAAACGGTTTACGTTAAACGTTAATTGAGGAAATGTTAGATCAACTGCACCGCTTATTGTGTTCTGACTTCCCATCGCATTTATACTTATCGAACTCCACCTTGTACTTTTTGTTAAACTAATGTTCGATTGAAATGTATTTGCAAGGTATTGTCCTGAATTAAGCGAATTAAATTTATTATATTTTTGATTTAAATAATTTACATTAGCGCTAAAACGAACAGAAGGATTGTTTTTATTATCCTGATTGTGGATCCAGTTTATATTGTAAGATTTGCGTTTGCTGTATTGCGCAGGGACATCTTTATCACCAATAACAAATTCAGAATAGCCTAAATTAACCATACCATTATATTTGTACGCAACCATATAATCGTTAGTGGTCCGCAATCCCCAACTTCCGTTCGAATAAATATCTCCATGAATTACCATGTCCGTTTTGTCACTAATTCCCCAATAAAAACCGCCATCTTTAAAAAAATAACCTTGTCCGGGTGAATTCCCAACAAATGGCAGCAGCAAACCATTATGTCTTTTTTTCGAATTAGGGAAATAACCAAAAGGTAAAACTAACGGTGTTGGCACACCGGCAATCTCTAAATACATAGGACCGGTAACAATTTTATCATCCGGAATTATTTTTGCTCTGGTTGCTCTGAAAACAGTTTTTGCATCTTCAAACTGACAAGGAATACATTTTAAATTTTTCATGTAAACAATATTAGTGCTGTCTTTTTTAATTTCATTTCCAAACACCAATAGATCGCCTTGCTTAGTGAGCACATTAAAAATTTTACCTTTTTTTGTTTTAAGGTTATACATTATTTTTTCGGCATTAAATTCCTGCGTGTTATCCTTAAAAATTGGAGTTCCTACTTTTTTTCCTGTTGAGTCTGTAGTGCCATATGCTGTGACTAAATTTTTTTTATTATCAATTTCAATAAATTCAGCTTTTAAACTCATGTCACCATACTCAACATAAGCATCACCAAAAAGGTATGCTTTATTGGCGGCGGCTTCGTATCTTATTGAATCGCGCGCGTTATAAATTACTTTCTTATCTAATGGAGCTTCTTCATCGGCAAGGGTATCTACTGTTGTTTTGAATAATGTGTCCTTGGCTGTAGTAGTTTTGAGTATTGTGTCCTTAGGTGTTAAAGTTTGTGAATAAGTAAAAATGGGCATAGATATTAACATTGCCCATAAGAAAACTAATATTACCCTCCGGATAGGAATCAAGCTTATAAATTAACTTTGATAAGACGTAAATTTACTAAATACTGGTGCTTTAAAACGGTGGGCTTAATTAAGATATTAATAAAAAACCTTAAAAAAACAGGGCTTTTGCTTGCGTTTTGCCTCATTTTGGGCATAATACTTAGTAGTTTTCATAAGGATGATCCAAAACATATTAAGACCATTGTTATTGATGCAGGACATGGCGGTAAAGACCCTGGCTGTAATGGCGTAACATTTAAGGAAAAAGATGTCTCGTTAGCCGTTGCATTACGCCTTGGGAAATTAATTGAGGAGAATTGTTCGGATGTAAAAGTGATTTACACACGCAAGACTGATGTTTTTATTGAATTAGAAGAACGCGCACAAATTGCAAACAGAAATAAAGCTGATCTGTTTATTTGCATTCATTGTAATGCTGCCGGTAAACCTGTAATGGTAAAAGATAAAAAAACCGGGAAACTAAGAGTGAAAACGTACACCAATAAACGCGGCAAACGTGTTCCTGTAGAAACTGTAAATCCTATTCCATTTGGCTCTGAGACTTACGTGATGGGTTTAAAAAATGAAGAAGGGAAAATGAAAGTTGCGCAGCGTGAAAATTCTGCCATTTTATTAGAAGATAATTACGAGCAAAAATATGGTGGTTTCGATCCTGAGAGTGAGGAGAGTTATATCATTATGAGTAATTACACTTCTGCTTATGTTATTCAGAGTGCACAAATAGCATTAAAAATTCAAGCTGAATACACAAAAAAAGCCGGACGAGTTGATAAAGGTGTACACCGTCAAAGTTTATTGGTGTTGTGGAAAACAGCGATGCCAAGTATATTAACTGAAATTGGTTTTTTAACAAATCCCTTAGAAGAAGAATTTTTAGGCTCGGAAAAAGGACAAAAATATATTGCCGCGAGTATTTTTAATGGCTTCAGAAAATACAAAGATGAATTTGAAGGCAGCAAAAAAGTTTATGATGATGAATTCGAAAAAATGGAGCCTCTGGAAAATGAAAATCTAAAAGCGGGAAATACAGGCAAACCAACTGCTGAAGATTTTATTATTGAAGATGAAAACGACAAACAAGATTCCACAAAAAAACAAATTAAAGACAGTCCAAAAAATCCGGAAATAATAGTTCGGCAAGCTAACCATGACAGCGTTACCAATAAGAATAAGGATGTAATTGAAATAAAAGATACTGCTAAAATAAAAGTCCCGATTGTAGAAAAAGAGAAAGAACCGGAAGTAAAAAAAGAACCGGAAATGAAGAAGGAACCGGTTGTTGAAAAAGAAAAAGAATCCGAAATAAAAAAAGAGGACAAGATCAGGCCAGGCATCAGCGACGAAGGTACAGATATCATTGAATTTAAAGTTCAATTTGCGAGCAGCGATAAAGAATTGGATCTGAAAGAAAGTAAATTTGCCGTTATTGAAAACGGAGGTTTTTATAAAGTTGGAAGTTTTTTAAAATATACTTCAGGAAAATTTAAAACAATGAGTGAAGCTGCAAAACATCAGAAAAAATTAAATGAAGCAGGCTTTAAAGATTGCTTTGTTGTCGCCTTTAAAAACGGACAACGGATTGATGTAAAGGAGGCGAGATTTTTATCAGAAAAAAAATAAAGCTATTGATGTGTCTTCGACTGCGATCAGGCACCCCCTCGCTAGCCCTAACGGGTTAACATCAATAATAATTTTGTATCTTTATTAATACGAAATTCCGGAGGCTCAAGCAAAAACTGACGGCAGCCCCGAGAACTTTAGCACCAATATTGAGGACAAACGTATATATTATATTAATTTTCGCCTTGACAAAAGTATTCGGACAAAAAAGCGACGACTACATTCGGTATTACAACCTTTGCAATGAAGGTGACAAGCAGACTTATTTAAAAAATTACAAGTTGGCTTTTGAAAAATATGATTCAGCTTTTGCATTAGTTCATTATCAACATGCCGAAAAGCTCGAAAAAGCTGCAAGTGCCGCCTCACGAATTGATAATAAACAAATGTCGACAATATACCTTCGACAATCAATACTTAATGGTGTTGATCCTACGGCTGTAAGCGACAAGGTTTATAAAAAACTTAAACATTACAAGCGCTTTAAAGACCTTAAAGATAGCGCTGAAATTTTTCATCAAAATTATCTTACCCGAATAAATAGAAAATACGCTTTAGAAATCGATAGTTTGTACTTTATAGACCAAAACATTATCAGAGGAAATAAATATGTGAAAGGGAATTATAAAATTGATACCGCATCACTCCCCAAAAACAAATTTGATCTTGATTCCGTTGTGTTTCTTTATCTTATAAAACTTATTCAGAAAAATGGTTTTCCATCCGAAGAAAACATTGGCGGTCAAGGTTATCAAAATGTTTGGGTTTTATTTCATCACACTGCCAGACTACCAGGAAACGAAAAGTACATTGACATGTTGACCGACGCTTTAAAAAAAGGACAATACGCACCCTCCGATTACGCATGGATGTACGACCAAAGTAGAATGTTCAAAAGAGAGAAACCGTATTTTTATTACGGTGTCGCTGACCCTTCAAAATTAACAGATTCCGAAATACAAGAAATAGAATCCCACAGACGACTATTCGGCGTAAAACCTTTTGAGTCGACAAAAATTACCGTTGACGGAAAAAGAATATCACAGCGAACCCTTTGGTAAATACTGGTGCTAACTGCAAAAAAAAGACTAAATTTAATAAACCGATGCACTCTGGTACAGAAAGCGATGAAGCTAAAGCAGGTAAATTATCTCCATCATAATTATTTGATCCTGTACCTGCAAATGTGCTGATTATCTGAGAATTTAAATTTGTTACACCGCAAAGCGTTAAACAAATTACCGATAACACTTTTCTGAATTGTAAAAAATTAATTTTCATTTATATTGATTTAATGCTCGGTTAAAAATTGGAGAGGCTTATTTAGATTAGTAAATGTAGCTAAAATAGGGGCCTGTTTTTTAGAAATGTACTAGTGTTGTTGTTTAATGTTCATATGAATGTTAAAACCTGTTCAACACTTCAATCAGTTCAGGGTGTTTTCGAATGGAAACCGGAACTTCAGAGCCGTCCTTTAATATTAACATTCCTGTCCGTTTTTCCAGCTTAGTAATAAAGGCTAGATTAATTACATGCGAATGGTGGGGTCTTATAAAACCATAAGGTTTTAGCATTTCTTCATATTCTTTTAAACCACCCGAGACAAGAATTGTTTTTTTATTTAAAAGAAAAAAATGCGTGTAATTCCGGTCAGCTTCGCAGCGAATAATCTCATTAATAGGTATAACATGAGTAGCTTCCTGCGTGTTTAAAATTATTTTTTTTTCGTTTTCATTCTTAAGATTATCTACAAAGGTTCTTAATTTAAGATTTTCATTTTCTTCATTAAGTTTTTCTGAAGCCTTATCCAAAGCCTTTACTAAATCTGCCGGGATAATAGGTTTTAAAAGATAATCCAAAGCGCTGAATTTAAAAGCTTGAACAGCATAATTATCAAAAGCACTTATAAAAATAATTTTGAATTTTAGGGGCATTAATTGTTTTAAAAGATCGAATCCTGTACCTCCAGGCATTTTAGTATCAAGTAAAATAACATCAGGTTTATATTGCTCAATGACTTCTGCAGCTGAAAGTATGTTTTCTGCTTCGGCAACAACGATTGCATCAGGATAATGTAATTTCAAAACATGAATAAGCGAAGTCCTTATTCTTTTTTCATCATCAACAATTATGATCTTTAGTTTATGCAATTTAGTTATACAGGTATTGAAAATGTAACTTCGGTTCCTTTCTTTTCATCCCCTTCACTTATCTCCTTAATATCAAAAATTAGTTTGTGTTTCTTTGATTTATTTAACAATTTCAATCTCTCCAGAGTAATCTGCATTGCCATCGATTTATGTTCTTTGTATAAATTTTTTTGTTGCTGAGCCTGAACAATACCAATGCCATTATCGGTAATTTTTATTTCGAGTTTGTTTTCTTTTAGTTTAAATGAAACATTAATCACACCTCTTTCATTCAGCCCTCTAAATGGCTGATATTTTACTACCTTTAATATATGCAAAGGTTTGTAAAAATAATTTTACTTGTTTCTTCCTTACTTTTTTCAAGATCTTTTTTTTCTCAAGATATTAGAGGCGGTTATTTTGAATATAAATGGAGCAGCGGCTATAC
>DATMPR010000213.1:0-9387 GCA_035567575.1 Bacteroidia bacterium | reverse complement strand
ATCTCGGAAGTGAAAGCTACTTAAATAAGTATTATCTGGAGAACGCCTTAGAATATATTGAGAACAGCAATGGAGGAAATGGTTTTATATATTCCCATTTTTTATATAGCACGAAAGAAATTGCTAAAGAAAGTGAATATTTAGTCGCGGGTTATGTGGGCAGTGAATTGTTCAGAGCATTACACATTCAAGGAGCTGTAAGTTCAAAAACATTGGTGAATTTTTTTAAAATTAAGAATAAAGATGAGATACGTGAACTAATTGTAAATGCGGAAGTTTTAAAATATCTTAACCCGGATGAGTTCAAAAATGAGATAAATGAACTTGTGGATGAATTAATTGTTTACAAAAACAAGATCTCTTCCGGTCTATCTGATAATCAAAAATTTTATGCATTTGTGTTTGATGAAATAATCCGGAAATTTTTCGGACAATGGATTTCCGTTCAGCAAAATAGTATTAATATCAGAACTCCTTTTCTTGATCATGATTTTATAAAATCTCTTTTAGAAACTGAATTTGCAGGAGTGAATATGGATTTTCTAACAGAAAATCCATATAAAAGAATGAAAGGACAATTAGTTTATCCAACTGTAATCAAAAAAACAAACAAAACAATTTATCATCAAAAAACGGGGAAAGGTTATAGGCCGGTTGATATTTTAAATAAATTCAATTTCTTTAATGTAATATTTTCTTTTATTTCGAAGAGGATCAAAAGAAAATTTACGGAAACAGATATGGATAATTTGGGTATTATTTCCGGCGCAAAAAGTTTAAATACATTAACCGGTGATTTGGAAACTAGATTTTTCAGAAAAGATGTAATCAAAAAAGATCTTAATAATTTAAAAGCCACAACTCCGGAAAAAGAACGTGATAGTTTATTGATGTCATTATCGTTAATTTACAGATATGAGAAAAATAATAGCCTTAATAGATTACAAAAATAAATTCGGCTCTAAGCATTTTGATAAACCCTATAGAAGCGGGTTGGATAAGGATTTGCTCTCTGAATTATTTAAAAAAAATAGTTGGGAAATTGAGTTTAAGCAGTTCACCGAGGTATTAAATAATAATGGTTTAGACAAAGAAAGTTTTTATATTTATACTTCATCTGAAGACGAAAATTATTTATATAAAAGCTTTATTGAAGATGTTGTGCTTTATTTAGAAATAGCGGGTTGTAAAGTGATCCCTTCTTATAAATATTTTAGAGCAAACAACAACAAAGTGTTTATGGAATTATTGCGTAATTCCACCGCCGATCCTAAATTATTAACTATTCGATCAATGGTTTTTGGCACGAAGGAGGAGGTGCTTGAAATAATGAAAAGCATTAAGTTCCCGGTAATTTTAAAAACAGCTGAAGGAGCAGGCGGAACAGGCGTTTTTAAAGTTTCAAACGAATCTGAGCTTTTAAAAGTAGTTAATAAAATATCCTCTTCTAAAAAATTATTATCCGATTTAAAAGAGATGGGAAGGGCAATCAAGCATAAGGGTTATATCAAGGAATCAAGATATAGAAATAAATTTATTATGCAGAATATGTTGGAAGGTTTAAAAAACGATTGGAAAGTTTATTTCTTTTACGACAAACTATATGTTTTTTATAGACCTATTTTAAAGGATAGGGATTTTATCGCAAGTGGTGGCGGTTATGATAATTATTTGTATGATGAAGCTGCACCAAAGCCTGATGGTTTTTTCGAATTCATTAAAGAGGTCATAAAGCATTTTGATGTTCCGCACGCGTCGCTGGACATTGCATTTGACGGCAAAAACTTTCATTTAATAGAAATGCAATTTTTATATTTCGGAACGGCTGGGATTCCTTATTCGAAAGGTTATTATTCAATTAAAAATAATAAAGTTGAATTTATTCAAGGGAAACTATCAATTGAAGAAGTATATGCAAATTCCATTATGAAATTTATTGAATAAAATCATAATGAAAGTCCTTTTTGTAGTAAGTAGTAATAAAGGAATTGATCCGATTTCCAGAAGACAAGGAGATTCTTTAAAGGAAAAGGGTGTAAATGTTATTTATTATAACGTAATTGGCAAAGGAACAATTGGGTATTTAAAAAACGTACTCCCGCTTAGAAAGTATATAAAAGAAGAAAAACCGGATGTAATTCATGCGCATTATTATTTGTGCGGTATACTTGCAACTTTCACTTTAACTAAAGCCCATGTAATTGTATCCCTAATGGGGAGTGATGTATTATCTGCAAACTCACTTGTGTTGACATTAATAAGAATTTTTTCAAAATATTTTTGGAGGCATACAATTGCAAAATCTGAGGAAATTAAAAAAAAATTGGCGGTGCGTAATTCTACAATCATTCCTAATGGCGTAAACCTTCATTTTTTTAAACCTATCGATAAGAAATTGTCGCAAAAACAGATCGGTTGGAACTCAGATTGTTTTCATATTTTATTTGCTTCAAGTCCTGACAGACCGGAAAAGAATTTTGCGTTAGCTAATGAATCATTTATAAACTTAAAATTAGCGGAACCAAACGTTAATATGCATTTTTTAGAAAATGTTGGTGAGGAGAAAATAGTTCATTTTTTTAATGCCGCTGATCTGCTTTTATTAACCTCATTTTATGAAGGATCGCCCAACGTAATTAAGGAAGCTATGGCATGCAATTGCCCTATTGTAACAACTAATGTTGGAGATATTCAAGAGGTAACAAAAGGTACAGCAAACGTGATCATTGTTCCTTATAATAGCGAAAAGATAAGCGGGGCGATGAGTGTAATATTAAAGGAAAGTAAAAGATCAAACGGAAGGGAATTTATTAAACCTCTCAGTAGTGATTTGATCGCAGAAAGGATCATTGAAATTTATAAGGAAGTGATAAAAATTAATTAATGAAAAATCAAAGATGCTCTTTGGGTTTATGGGATCAAAGTGTTCCTGGTGTAAAATTTGATGACAATGGTGTTTCCAATTATTGCAAAATGCAGTTATCACTCATGCAACAGTATCCGCGGGGTAACGAAGGTATGCTCGAATGGGAGTCTTTAGTAAAAAAAATTAAAAAGGATGGTGTTGGTAAAAAGTATGATTGTGTAATTGGAATAAGCGGAGGCACTGATAGCTGTTATCTTTTGCATGTGGCAAATCAATATGGCTTAAGAGTTTTGGCAGTATATCTTGATAATGGATGGGGTTCTAATATTGCAGTAACGAATATTGAATTATTGACTAAAGCCTTAAATTATGACCTTGAAACTTTTGTAATTAATTATGAAGAGGTAAAAATTGTATTAAGGTCATTTATCTTTGCAAGTCTTCCATGGATCGATAGCCCAACAGACACTGCCATAAAATCTGTTTTATATAAAGCTGCATCCCGCGAAGGAATTAAATATGTGCTTAACGGAAGTGATTTTCGTTCAGAGGGAAAACAGCCATTGATCTGGACATATTCAGATACCAAACAGTTGAATTATGTTGTTAAAAAATTTTCCGGAAAAAAATTAAGATCTTTCCCAAAACTAACTCTTTTAGAATTAGCTTATTTTGGTTTCTTAAAAGGCATAAAGGCGGTTCGGCCCCTTTATTATTTGCCATATAAAAAAAAAGAAGCGAAAGCACTTCTTACCGCGAAATACGGTTGGATAGATTATGGCGGCCATCATCATGAAAATTTATTTACCAAGTTTGCCATATCCTATTGGCTGCCTGTAAAGTTTGGTATAGACAAGAGAATCATCACTTATTCTGCTCAAGTAATTTCGGGTGAAATAACGAGGAATGAAGGTTTAGCCATACTTTCCGAAGCGCCTTTTAAAAAAGAAAAAATAAATGATGAAATTGATTATGTTCTAAAAAAACTCGATTTAAGCAAACACGACTTTGAAAAGGCATTAAGTCGAGAAAATAAATATTTTTATGATTACCCTTCTTATTACCCGCTTATAAAAAAGTTTTCGAAAACGGCTAGATTTTTAGCCTCAAAAATGTTTGGCTTTAAGCCCGGAATATTTGAAGCGATCGACCGATCATTATAAAAGGATGCAGCATTTTAAAAACGAAAGTATTAGTAAGTCAAAATGGGAGAAATTTCTTCAGGAAAACGAACATGCTTCTCCTTTTCAATCTTTCAGTTTTTATGATCTGTTTAATTCGGTTCCCGGCCTTTCAGCAAATGTTTATGCGATCGAAAACAATAATAAGATTGAAGCATTGTGTGTGGTAACAATGCAAAAAGAAAAAGGAATCAAAGGTTATTTTTCGAGAAGAGCAATTATATATGGCGGACCGCTTCTTTCATCAGATGACAAAGAAGTTAATGCAAAATTAATTAATGAAATTACTAATGATTTGAAAAGTGAAGTTATCTATATTGAAACTCGGAATTTTTCCGATTATTCATTTGCGAAGGATGATTTTGTTGAGAATGGCTGGAAATACGAATCTTATTTAAATTTTCATTTAAATTGCAGCTCGGAGGAAATAGTAAATTCAAATTTAAATTCAAACCGGACGCGGCAAATAAAAAAAGCTTTCAAGAGTGGTGTTTTGCTTGAAGAAGCTAAAACGCCGGAAGAAGTTGAAAAATATTATTCAATATTAAAAGACCTCTATTCCAAAAAAATAAAAAAGCCTCTGCTTCCTTTCGAATTTTTTAAATTATTTTTCGAAAAGGAAATTGGCAAAATTCTTTTAGTTAAAATTGAAAATAAAATAATAGGTGGAATTGTTAGTCCGATATTAAAAAATAATTCGATCTATGAATTTTACATTTGCGGATTGGATCAAGAGTATAAGGATTTTAGCCCGGGCGTAATGGCAACCTACGCCGCGATTCAATACGGATTTAAAAATAATCTTAAAAAGTTTGATTTTATGGGAGCCGGTAAGCCAAATGAAGACTATGGTGTAAGAGATTTTAAAGCAAAGTTTGGAGGCGAATTAAAAGAGCACGGCCGTTTTATTAAAATAAATAACCAATTTCTCTTCAGTCTTGGAAAATTTGCATTAAGTGTAATAAAAAGAAAATAAAATTGAGAATCCTAATTGATATAGGACATCCGGGCCATGTGCATTTGTTCAGGCCATTTGCAAAAGCAATGTTGGAAAAAGGGCATGCTGTTTTATTTACCTGCAGGGAAAAAGAATTTGAAATAGAGCTGTTAAAAAGCGCAGGTTTTGATTTTATATCCTTCGGAAAAAAATTCAAATCAACCATAGGAAAAGTTTTAGGATTAATAAAATTTGATTTTTTAGAAATTAAAGCTGCTTTAAAATTTAAACCTGATATTTTTTTAAGTCACGGTTCACCCTATGCCGCCCATGCTGCTTTTTTTTTAAGAAAAATAAATATTGCTCTGGAAGATACCGGAAACAAAGAGCAAGTCCGAATCTACATGCCTTTTACAAAAGCCGTTTTAACCGGCGAATCATTTCAGGGTAATTACGGAAATAAACAAATTAAATATAAGGGCTTTCACGAATTAGCATATTTGCATCCAAACCGTTTTCAACCTAATGCAGAAATTTTAAAAGAACTAGGTCTGAAAGAAGGAGATGTTTTCTTTATACTGCGTTTTATTTCCTGGGATGCTTCGCATGATGTTGGAGAAAAAGGTTTAACGAGTGAAGAGAAGTTGGATATTGTGAAATTTCTAAATAAGTTGGGAAGAGTTATTATTTCTTCAGAAAAAAAATTACCAGCTGAATTAGAAAATTACGCATACAATTTACATCCTTCTAAAATCCATGATCTGATGAGTTTTGCAACTTTATTTATTGGTGAAGGGGCTACAATGGCATCAGAGTGTGCGATTATAGGAACTCCTTCTGTTTATATAAATTCAATGGAAGCAGGAACCATTGATGAACAGGAAAAATATGGGTTAGTTTATCATTTCAGAAATGGTTTTGGTGTTTTAGAGAAAATAAAGGAATTAGTAAATGATATTAATTTAAAGAAGAACGCTAAATTAAATAGCAATAAATTAATTAAAGATAACATTGACGTCGCAGCTTTTTTAGTTTGGTTTATTGAAAACTATCCTCAAAGTGAAAAGATAATGAAGAATAATCCGGATCATCAAAACAAATTTAAATAGTGGACTTTACAATTACCATTTATAAAGAGTTACTTGATTCATTAGTAAACCAAAACTATTCTTTTCAAACTTTCGTAGAATTTATAAAGGAGCCCAAGGAAAAATGTGTTGTATTGCGGCATGATGTTGATGCCAAAAAACAAAATTCATTGGAATTTGCAAAAATTCAAAATGAACTCGGAATTAAAGGAACTTATTATTTCCGCATTGTTCCCCAAAGTTTTGATGAAAAAATAATAAAGGAAATTCATCAATTAGGACATGAAATAGGTTACCATTACGAAACAATGGATACATCAAAAGGTAATATCGATAAAGCTTATGATGAATTTTGCAGGAATTTGAATATGTTCCGGAAAATAGTTCCTGTTTCAACTATTTGCATGCATGGCAGTCCGCTCTCTAAATTTGATAATCGGGATATCTGGAAAAAATATGATTACAAAAAATTAGACTTGATAGCAGAACCCTATTTTGACATCGATTTTAATAAAACGTTTTACTTAACCGATACCGGCCGCAAATGGGATGGTTCAAATGTGAGTGTAAGGGATAAAGTGATGAAAGGCACAAATATTACAAATACAGATTTCCTAAAACGAAAATATCATTTAACCCGGCAAATTATCTCAGATATAAAGCAAAACAGTTTTCCCGCTCAGGTTGTGTTCACCTTTCATCCACAACGTTGGACAAATAAACCTTTTGATTGGACAAGAGAATTAATATTACAAGGTATAAAAAATCAGGTGAAAAAATGGATAGTTAAATAGATCCGTAAAATAGTTTTAGCTACCTCATTATTTATAGGCAAAAACACCTAAACTGTCTAATATCTTGCTAAATTTAGGATATTTAGGTCTTTTTTATTATGTTTCTTTAATTTTTTTAATTAAATTTAGTAGACTCAAAATTGCTTAAAATAAAAATGATAATAATTATAAAGCAAATTAAAAATAGTCTGTTATTCGTTTTCGAATATTAAATTGAACTTTCAGAAAGAAATATTTTTTGATCTTAATACGAACGCGGTTCAGGAAGATGTTTCGTTACAAAAAAGTAAAATTAAAGTAACGAGCATTGTTAATGACCTTATCATTGAAAAAGCGGGTGCGGAAGCCCTCCTTTATTTTAATAATTACATTAATGTATTAGATTCAGAAACATTAGTTGTTGCTACTACCAGCGAATTTAATATTTTAAATCACCCAACCAGAATAAATGCAATACTTAATTTAAGTAAAGTAAATAATATCCGTTACATCAATAAGTTTTTCGAAAAGACAAATTCCAAATTGCAAAATGGAGATACTTTTATTTGTTGTTTTGAAACCATTAATGCCAGAAAAGAAAGACATAAACTTGGCAACATTCCTGGCATAAAAAATTTATATTTTGGAATTGAATTTATTTTTCTGAGAATGTTCCCGAAAATGTGGGGTTTTAAAAAAATATATTTTGCGTTTACACGCGGAAAAAACCGTTTGTTGTCGAAGGCTGAGGTGATGGGAAGATTAGTGAGCTGCGGTTTTGAAATTGTAGCCGAAGAGTCTTTCAATGGTTTAAAATATGTGGTTGCAAAGAAAATAAAGGCACCTGAATATAATTTTAAGGCAAGTTACGGTCCTTTATTTAAAATGAACCGTATCGGGAAGGGAGGCAAAATAATAGGTGTGTATAAATTCAGAACCATGCATCCTTATGCGGAGTATCTTCAGGATTACGTTTTAAATTTGAATGGATATGCTGTAAGCGGTAAACCAAAAAATGATTTCAGGTTAACCCCGTGGGGTCGGTTTTTACGCCGGAATTGGTTAGATGAATTACCTCAATTAATTAATATTGTAAAAGGTGAAATGAAATTGGTTGGTGTAAGACCAATATCTCAGCGCTATTTTGAAGACATTCCAAAGGATCTGCAGGAATTTCGTTTTAGCCAAAAGCCCGGTTGTATTCCGCCATACGTATCACTAAACAGAAAAAGCTCTGTTGAGGATGTGTTACAAGCGGAACGCGAATATTTAATTCAAAAAACAAAATCCCCCTTAACAACAGATACACGCTTTTTCTTTAAAGCTATTTTCAATATTGTATTCAGGTGGAAACGCAGCGCGTAAAAGGATGGCTTTCTGTTTTAAAAATGTATTTTTATCAAATATGATTCTGATAAATTTCTCTCTAAAATTTATTAAACCTAAGGCAACGGAATAGCCTAAAAAATGTTAAGTGACGTCTATTGGGAGCCTTAATTTTTCAAATGCCGTTATTAATAACTACATTTATAACCTTATTAACTAGCAAGTTACAATATATGTTGAAAGCATATTTAAAAGGTATTTTCTATTTGGCGGTCATTGGTATTTTTAGCTTTTGTGCCAATAAAAAAAGTCTGATTTATTTTCAGGGGAATATCGCAAATAGCGAGGCGAATAAAAATTACACTCCTGTTTTACGTCCGGACGATATTTTATCTATTACAGTAATTGGTTTAGATGAGCAAGCTGTAAAACCTTTTAACTTACCGAATCCAAGCGCTAATCAAGCTGGAAATGGTAGTTATGGCCAGCTGGGTCAATCAGTTGCTGTAGGTTATTTACTTGATGCGGATGGAAATATTGATTTTCCTGTTCTTGGTAAATTGAAATTAGGGGGGCTAACCCGGACTGATGCAATTGAATATATTAAAGAACAATTGAAACCTTTTTTAAGTAATCCAACCATTTTGCTGCGAATTTTAAATTATAAAATAACGGTTTTGGGTGAAGTAAAAAATCCCGGAACTTTTACCATTCCGAATGAACGCATTACCTTACCGCAAGCTTTAGGTATTGCGGGCGATTTAAATATTACCGGCGTCCGTAAAAATATTTTAGTGATAAGAGAGGTGGATGGTAAAAAAACAGAAACGCGTGTGGATCTAACCTCTAAGGATGTATATAATTCTCCGGTTTATTATTTACAGCAGAACGATGTGGTGTATGTTCAGCCCAACAGAGTAAAATTAAATTCATCTGCAGTAAGCGCGGCCAATATAGGTTTAGTTGTTTCTGTTATCTCATTAATTGTAACCGTATCCGTGTTATTAACACGTCACTAAAAACCATAATGGAATTAGAACAGGATAATTATTCAGTTAAAGAAATGCAGGAAAGCAGTATTAAGGATATTTTAGTAAAATATATCTATGCCTGGAAATGGTTTGTCCTGAGTATCGCATTAGCTATCTTTTTGGGTTTTGTTTATATACGATATCAAACTCCCTTATACGAAGTAAATGCAAGTATATTAATAAAA
>DATMPR010000212.1:0-3149 GCA_035567575.1 Bacteroidia bacterium | reverse complement strand
CCCAATTCACCAAGACTCTTTGTCATTTTCTCCAGCGCTTCTTCTTTTTGCAGATGTTCGTTTATTTCTCCACTTACATCTACCAGTTCATTTTCATCGCCGTTACTTAATTTAGTTAAGTTGCTGTTGTTTCTTAATTGCTTTAGCCATAAACGTTTTGCAACTGAATAGATAAACGTTTGTAACTGACAATTTAAAACAAAGCCGGGCTTTTGTGCATTTTCGAACAAAACAATTATCGTTTCCTGATAAACGTCTTGTGCTGCTTCTGAACTTCCGCTATTATTTACAACAATTTTAAGAACGATGTTATAGTATTTTTTATATAGGGCTTTTAACGCCGCTTCATTGCCCGTTCTGAGGCCATTAATAAATTCAGTATCGGTGAACAGAGCTTTGCTGCCAGACATAAATGCCAGTATTGATTAATACGGATTAGGGATAAAGGTAACCCAATTATGAATGTAGAATTAAGAATGCAGAATTAAGAATTTTGAAAAAATGAAAATAATTAAATTTTACTTATTGATAATCAATAAGTTACAAAATAAACTAATTTTCACATTAATTTATGGGTTACTAAAAACGAAAAGTGGTATAAATGACAAAATTACAAATATTTAAAACTCAAAATCATGAAAAAAGTATTGTCAATCCTTGCCATTGCAGCTTTAACTGCTGGTTTCGTAGCATGCGGTCAATCTAAAGAAGAAAAAGATAAAGCTGAAGCTATTGCAAAAGTGTACGCTGATTCTGTTAGTAAAGCTCTTGAAGCTAGCATTACCAATGCTGTTAGCGACGCTGCTGCAACTGAAACTGCTGCAACAACTGAAACTGCTGCTGCAACAACTGAAACTACAGCTCCGGCTGAGAAAAAATAACGAAATTTTAGTAGTTAGTTAGACGAAAGGCCTCGCTGTAATGGTGAGGCTTTTCTGTTTTTGACTAATTTTGTTAAACATTTTGCGTCTCGTAAAATTCATTAACTTTAAGCCTGAATTAAAATTTGCCTTATGAAAAAGCTTCTTTCTGCCATCTTTGTAGTAACAATTCTACTTACTTCTTGCGGTCCTGCCGGTGAAGACAGATTTCAGATGGATAGAATTGCCAAACGTATGTCGGATTCACTTGCTCATCTTATTGATAGTTCATTAAACGACCCTTCTAAATACATGAATCTTAATGTGCCTTCAAGGCTGGCGCAACAGCCAGCTGCCGTTCCTCAGCCTACAGCTGCCCCAACTGCAACCCCGGCTAAGTAATTTTACCATTTTATTGCTTTTTATTCTGCTCAATTCACAAATTAAGTAAGTAACTTTGCCTTCTAATATTTTAACATGAGTGCTACTATACAACAGGTTATCGATGCCTTAAAATATGTTGATGATCCGGATCTGAAAAAAGATCTTATTACCCTAAACATGGTAAAAGATATTGCGGTTAACGGCAAAAATATTTCGTTTACTGTTGTGCTAACAACACCGGCTTGTCCAATGAAAGACATGATCCATAATGCGTGCATGAATGCCATTTTACATTATGTAGATAAAGAAGCCAACGTTAAAATAAACATGACTTCTAATGTTACAAGCAAAAAACCAAAAGATGAAACCACATTACGCGACGTAAAAAATATTATTGCAGTTGCTTCGGGTAAAGGTGGGGTAGGGAAGTCGACCGTTGCAGCGAATTTAGCACTAGCATTAACAAAACAAGGCGCAAAAGTTGGATTAGTAGATGCTGATATTTATGGTCCGTCGCAAGCAATTATGTTTGGTGCAATTGGCGATATGCCGGGCTCTGCTCAGTTTGAAGGCAAAGCAAAAATGAAACCTGTAGAAAGTTATGGCGTTAAATTAAATTCAATTGGTTTTATGGCAGGACCAAATCAGGCAGTAGCTTTACGCGGACCAATGGCATCAAAAGCATTAGGGCAATTATTTTTTGATACAGTTTGGGGCGAATTAGATTATTTAATTGTTGATTTACCTCCCGGAACCGGTGATATACAAATTTCATTATGCAGTTTGGTACCATTAACCGGTGCGATAATAGTTTGCACACCACAAGATGTTGCGCTCGCTGATGCAAGAAAGGGAATTGCACTTTTTAATTTAGAAGGAATTAAAGTTCCCATTTTAGGATTAGTAGAAAACATGGCTTGGTTCACACCTGAGGAATTACCTGATAACAAATATTATATTTTCGGAAAAGATGGCGTGAAGAAACTTTCGGAAGAATTAAATGTTCCGTTACTGGCACAAATCCCATTGGTACAAAGCATCCGCGAAGGTTCTGATAATGGAAAACCTTCGGTATTAGATACAAATTCAGTAACAGCAAAAATTTTTACGGAGATGGCACAAAATGCAGCACAGCAAGTGGCTATTAAAAATTCACAGGTAGCTGAAGAAGTTCATTAACAAATTATCGTATCTTTAAATAAGATTTATGCACGCATTACAACAGAGAGTAGAGGACGCACTTAATACCATCAGGCCTTATTTGGAAGCCGATGGCGGCGACGTGGAGATAGTTGAAATTACCAGCGATAATATTGTAAGATTGGAATTAAAAGGTGCATGCAAAACTTGTAACATGAGTCATATGACCATGCGCGCGGGTATCGAAGAAACTATAAAAAAATCGGTACCTGAAGTTAAAGGCATTGAATCGGTTACTGTTTAAAAAAATATTTCAAATAAATTTATGAAACTGGTTGACAAATTATCACAAAGCAAAAAAACACTTTTCTCCATTGAAATTCTTCCTCCCTTAAAAGGGAAAAGCATACAAAGTATTTATGATGCCATTGATCCCTTAATGGAATTTAAACCTGCGTTCGTAGATGTAACTTACCATCGCGAAGAATATATTTACAAAAAACGCGAAGGTGGTTACCTCGAAAAGGTAAGTATAAGAAAACGTCCGGGTACCGTTGGTATTTGTGCGGCAATTATGAATAAGTACGATGTTGAAGCTGTTCCTCATATTATTTGCGGCGGTTTTACCCGTGAGGAAACTGAGAACGCTTTAATTGATCTGCAGTTTTTAGGTATTGATAATGTATTAGCTCTTCGCGGCGATAGCATTAAAACCGAACCAAGTTTTGTACCCGAACCGGGCGGACATCATTATGCATTAGATCT
>DATMPR010000211.1:0-11370 GCA_035567575.1 Bacteroidia bacterium | reverse complement strand
GAGTTACGTGAAGTAATAGAAAAAGAAGCTTTAGCATTTGCAGTTGCACAAGTATCGAATATAGAAATTGATGAAATAAATATCTTAAATGCCTCTTTTTTAGGAATGCACCGCGCAGTTGATCAATTAAAAACCATTCCCGAATTATTATTAATTGATGGCAACCGTTTTAAACCTTACAAAACAATTCCGCATCAATGCATTGTAAAAGGTGATGCAAAATTTTTAAGTATTGCCGCTGCAAGTATTTTAGCAAAAACATACCGTGATGATTTTATGAAAAAGGCTGCAAAAAATTATCCGCACTACAGTTGGGAAAGTAATATGGGATATCCAACAATATTACATCGTGATGGTATCCGTGCACATGGTACAACTCCTTTACATCGGATGACATTTCAGTTATTACCGAGTCAGATGGAGCTGGAGTTCGGGAACGAACAGTAATTATTTTAAAGAGTTTATTCATATTTAAGTCCTTCGGACTTGAAGAATTTTTTTAAAAATACCGAAGGGGTTGAACATGAAACGAATCAAAATTCTTTGAAAGTATCGCAGAGCTATTTCTTCGGCTTGACTTTTTTGGTCGTTTGTTTAGCAGGAAGTTTTTCGTGGATCTTTTCTACTTCGATTGCTAAATTCTTTACTAATTCAGTTAAATGATCTAAATCAACTTGACTGGCGTAACCATAATTTGCATTTTTTTCATTCAAAGAATGAATCGGACGATCATCAAAAAAATCACTCACAGTTACTTTAAATAATTTGGCTAATTTTTGAAGGTAATCGGTATTGATATCAATTTCGCCGCGTTCTATTTTGCCAAAATTACCGCCACTCATCCCAATTTCTTCGCCTGCAATTTCCTGGTTTAAGCCTGCTAACTGCCTGTACTTTCGAATTCTATCCCCGATCTTTTTGTTCACACTCAAATTTCCAAAGTGCAAGCCAAATTAAATAATCAATAAAAGCTATATATTTGTCATTATATGAGTATTTTAGTGCTTTAACGCCATAATTCAATCATTAAAGATGCTCTCACAGTCCGAATGAAATATACAAACATTAAAGAAGAAGAACTTAAAAACAAAGTTGCTCAAGAGTATTTTTGGATTTATGATTGTACCAAAATAATTGGCAACGTTGACTTTTGTGTTTCGATGTATCAAAGCCAAAAAGAGTTATTCGAACAGGAATCTTTACTTTGGGCTGAAGCAAAAACAGGCTCATCAGACCTATATAAATCTATTGTTCAGCTTATACTTACAATTGGCAGAGCCCGAACATTCGATAAATTCTTACCTCCTCCAATGTTAGGTGCTTTGGATGGAGAAAAAATTGCATTTATTCCTTACAGTGAAATCCATGATGTCTTTTATCAAAATGATTTTAATTGGAATGTTACTCCATCGGATCATGAAACTAAAGAATTTCAGTCAATATATGAGAATGTAAAAAATAACATAGACCAAAACGCTCTTTTATTTAATTATGAAAAAGACAATAAAGAACTAATAAAATTCATCAAGAACAATTTTAAAGTTGGAAAATTTGGCTTAACCAAAACCAAAATTGACAAAACCAATTTTATGATCATTTACAATAAATGGCTGCAAGCAGTAAAGCCGACCATTGCAGTAAATTGGGAAGTAGCCAAAAAAAGTGGAATTATTGATGGAGACTTTTATCTTGCTGATCTGCTTTCACACGAAAACAATTCAATAAAAGAAAAACTCTTTGTTTTATTAAAAAAGGACCATTACGAACTAGATAGAAAGCTGGATGAGGATGGAATGTTCAGCAGTAAACGTACTGAATTTACCGACCTGCAGAAAGCACATACGCAATTCTGGAATAGATATGACCGCCCTCCTCAGGAAGAATATTGGAACTACATTGTTGAAAGAAGAGATTTGCTTGTACCGCAAGATGTAAGAGAGCGAAAGGGAAGCTTTTTTACACCTCAAATCTGGGTTGAGCTTTCACAAAAATACCTGACCGATGTTTTAGGAGAGGATTGGCAAGATGAATACTATGTTTGGGACTGCGCGGCTGGAACAGGAAATTTATTAACCGGACTTACAAATAAATATAATATTTGGGCATCGACGCTTGATAAACAAGACGTAGAAGTAATGAAAGATCGCATTAAAAATGGGACTAATTTATTGGAGGATCATGTTTTTCAATTTGATTTTTTAAATGATGAATTTAGCAAACTCCCTCTACCACTGCAAAACATCATTAATGATTCGGAAAAAAGAAAAAAATTAATCGTTTATATTAATCCTCCTTATGCAGAGGGTGATGCAAGAATTGGCAAAGGTAGAAAAGGGATACATGCCAGTAAAATTCATGATAAGTATCAAAATGATTTAAAAAAAGCAAGCAGCGAGCTTTTTGCGCAATTTTTTGTAAGAATTTACCGCGAAATACCGGGCGCCCGACTTGCTGAATTTTCAACTTTGAAGATTCTGCAAGCGCCAAATTTTATGAATTTGAGAAATATTTTCCTGGCCAAATTGGAAAAACTGTTTGTCGTTCCGGCGGATACATTTGATAATGTTAAAGGCCAATTCCCAATAGGTTTTTTTATCTGGGATACAAGTAAAAAAGGAAAGGCTAAAAAACATTCGGCTGATGTATATGATAAAAATGGTGATTATTTTGGAAGTAAAAAAATTCATTTGTACGATGGTTTAAAGTTTATTAGCTACTGGCTTGAACAAAACTCAAAAAACATCTCAAAGAATTACATAGGTCATTTAGCGTCTGTTGGCAATGATTTTCAAAACCAAAACACAATTTTTATAGACGATGTAAACAAAGTAAGGAAAAAAGGCGGAAGGCATACAATGATTGCATTGGAAAATTTAACTATTGTAACTATATATTTTACAGTTCGTCATTGCATTGAAGCAATATGGCTCAATGACCGCGATCAGTTCTTATATCCTAAAGATAGATGGAAAGAAGATTTTGAATTTCAAGCTGATTGCTTAACCTACGCTCTCTTTACTAATCATATTCAATCCAAATATGACGTCAATCACTGGATACCTTTTACCGAGAGTGAAGTAAATTCCAGGGAAAAGTTTTCAAGTAATTTCATGACGCAATTCATTCAGGGCAAATTGAAAGAAGATGCTAAAACTGATCTCTTCGGCTCACAAAAAGCAAGAAAAACATCTTTAGAATTTTCAACAGAAGCAACTGAAGTATTTCATGCAGGAAGGGAGCTTTGGAAATATTATCATAAACAACCAAATTGTAATGTAAATGCATCTTTGTATGATATTAGGGAATATTTCCAAGGAAGAAATGAAGCAGGAAAAATGAACAACAAAAGCAGCGACGAAACATACATGATTTTGATCTCTAACCTTCGGGATAGATTAAAGAAACTATGTATGAAAATCGAACCAAAAGTTTATAAATATGAATTTTTGAAAAAATAAGATGACGAAATTCACCCCTTTAACCTCTTCAGCGTTTTCTCAATATAAATTTCCGTTGGAAGCAAAGAAGTTTGGATCCTTCTTGCGTAACGGAAGCTGTCGGTAATTTCATCTAATAATAATTTCAGTTCCACATTCCGCAAACGGAAAATTTCTTTTTCTTGTGTCATAATCTCCATTTTATGATTTGATCTCAATTGCTCAACTTTTTTTATCGCCTCAAGGTTGTGTACTTCTTCCTTATACTTATGATATTGTTTAAAGTGTGAGAAAGCTTTATCCATTTGTCCTGCTTTTTCATAAACTTTAGCTAAAATGTCATGAGCTTCGTAAAGCTTTATCATAACGTTCAATTTAGCTGATTCTTCAGCGGCCATTGTTCCATACTTGATCGCCTCATCCAGCTTTCCAAGTATAAAATAAATTTCTGCTAATTGAATATAATTGGTAATGGCAGCATTGGCAAAACTTTTTTTCTTACGGATTTCAAGACTTTGATTTTGATATTCTAACGCTAATTGATAATCTTTTTTCTTAAAATAATAATTAGCCATGTCAGATAATATCTTCGACTCTATTAAACTGTTGTCACCCTCCCTGCTCGAGACGAGTCCGCGGTTAAAACACTCTATTGCTTTTTCCCATTCGTCAGTAAACATTAACACACCGCCGAGTCCACTCAGCAACCGGCCTTCAGTTTCCGGATTATCAGAAACATACTGCATTCCCTTTTCGTAATACTCACGCGCCAATTCATAATTCTTAGAATGAATATTCAACTCACCGGCCTGATAAAATGTAATGGGCCTGAAATAACGGAATATACTTTTGGGCGATATAAGGTCGACAGTTTTTAAAGCCACTTGCATATGACTTTGGGCTTTATCGAGCTGTCCGACGGAACGATAACTTATAGATAAAAGATTATTAGCTGATACTTTGCCGCCAAATTCTTCTATCGAATCAAATAATATGTTGGCTATCGATAAGGCTTCAATTGCTTTAGAAAAATCAGCATCAAACACCAGGCTCATGCCTTTAAATAAAGCCAATGCACCTTGTCCGAAAGGTGTTTGTTCATTTAAATTTTCAAGTTTTTCTATTAAATGTTTTCTCTCTACAGATGATAGATGAACAACCCGGTTCCATATTACATTATAGAACGGCAAACTTGAGTTTTGTCCACTCTTGGCTGCATCAATTTTTTCACTCAATACCTCAAAAGTTTCCATCCCAACTAAGGTAGTGATTTTTTGAAAAAGCCAGGCGTTTATCCTTGTTCACAAGTGCTTTTTGATAATTTGCCTTTTATCACGAGGAGAATAAGGATAATATATCTAAATTTAAATCTATTGTCGAAATTTAAAACCATAGCATTTTGGGTATTAGTGGTTCTTGGGCTTACAGGAGCTGTTTGGGCTTATTTTCATTTAAGGCAAACTAAAAAACCATCTTTAAACGCAATTGATGTGTTGCCCGATAGTTCTGCATGTGTTATAGGCAGCAATAGTTTTAATGAGCTCGCCAATAAACTCACCAACCAAAATTTAATTTGGCAGGAATTAATTAATGTTTCAGAATTCAGAAAAATAAATAATGATCTCAATTTTTTTGATTCAGTAATTGGAGAAAACGAAACCCTAAAAAACTTTTTAGAAAAGCGAATTATTTTTTTAGCACTGTATCCGCAAAAAACAAATACTTCTATTCTAATTGATTTTAATTTGAACGATGAAGCGCAGGCAACAGATTTTTTAAAGGAAGTTACAATAGCGTTTAAAGGAGTTGTGAGTCCTGAAGGGGATCTTGAATTTTCCTTCGATAGAGCAAATTATTATTTAAGGTGCAAAAGAGGCGTTGTCATTATATCCGATGATAAAAAACAAATTGACAATGCATTTTCGGAAAAAACAAAAAAACAAAATGCCAATAGAGATTTTTCAGGCCTGAAGAAATTATTGGATAAAGAAAATCTTTGTAATGTTTTTATAAATCATAATTTATTAAGTGAAAATAAAGTAAACCTCAGTAAAAATATTTTCAGCGGAAAATCTGTTTGCGACGTGGAATTTAATCCCGATGATGTTACTTTTAATGGTTTTAATACTCCGGATTCTTTGTCTGTTCTAAATACTTTGGCCGGACAACAAGCCCAAAGTTGCGATTTTTTAAGCATTCTGCCATTCAATATAATTTCTTATCAGGCTTTTGGAATAAGTGATTATGCAGTTTGGAAAAAGCAATTAAAAATTTCTTCTGAAGCAATACATACCTTTTGGAAAAGCATTAATGACAGCGCAATGTTTAATGTTGAAAGACAGCTAACAGAAAACATTAGTTCGAAAATTGTAGAGGCAGAATTAAAATACAACAATCAAATTTCAAAATCGCTCATGATCGAAGTTAAAGATACTGCCGGCGTAAATGAAGTATTAAAATATATTTCTGATTCAGTTACCGTATTTCAATCTGTGAAAACAGGAAAACTAAAAAACAAAGATCTTGCAAAAGTAACGTTTGGAAATGTGTTCAATATAACTGCGGCTTACGCTTTTGTTTATAGAAATTATTTTATCATTACTGAAAACAAGGAAACAAACAATTATTATATTAATTCTCTTGTCAATAATTCCCTTGTGATGGAAAACGAATTATTTATGACTTACGCGAAAGATAATTTAAATTCTAATTTCAACTATCAATATTATTGTTTGCCTAATAAAAATACAAAGGCAATAAAAAACACATTTAATTTTATTGAGAATGAGCAATTAAAACATTTTGACAAGCTTAGTGATCTGAGCATCACATTCAGTAATTATAAAAACGTTTTACAATTCAGAGCTAATTTAAAATACCAGCAATCGGGTAAAAACAAAGATGTGCCCGGTTTGTGGATATTTGATGCGGATACGCTCATTCAAAGTAAAACATGGACGTTTGTGAATCATAAATCGAACGAAAACGAGTTAGTGGTACAGGATGCAAAAAATAATTTGTATTTAATTAACGCGACGGGAAATAGCCTTTGGAAAAAACAAATTAATGAAGCAATAGCTTCTGATGTTTATACCATTGATGCATTTAAGAATAATAAATTTCAATTACTGTTTAATACAGCGAACTATTTGCATCTGATAGACCGCAACGGAAATTATGTTGAAGGTTTTCCTGTAAAACTCCCTTCACGCGCCACAAACGCGTTAGCTGTATTTGATTATGAAAACACAAGAGAGTACAGGATATTGATCGCTTGCGCTGATAAAACGATATACAACTTTAATGCCAATGGAAGTAAAAACGAAAGCTTTGTGCCGATCAAAACAAAAGCAGATATTACTTTGCAAATTGCATATACAAAAGTCGGAGCCAGTGATTATTTAATTGCCTGCGATACCGAAGGAAAAATTTATGTTTACAGCAGACGCGGAGCCGGCCGAATTGATCTTAGTAATAAAGTACTTGAGCAATGCAAAGGATTTTTTGTAGATGCCGGTAACAATGTGCAAAACTCTAAAATAACATATCTCGATGATAAAAATAGTTTATTGGAGAGTGTAAGCATGGCAGATAAAAAAACTGCAGTTAAATTGCAAGATGAAGAATTTGAAGATGCTATTTATAGTTTTGATAGAATTGATGATGATAAAAAAACCGACATCATGATACTTGAAAGATCGAAATTAAAATGTTATGATTTTTCAGGGAATGAATTATTTGCTTATGAGAATGCAGATTACACTTATAAAACCGTAAATTATTTTTATGATAGCGATGGCGCTTATTTTGTATTGAGCACAATCGGTGGTGAAGTACATCTTGTGCCTTCAGCTACTAAAACAATAAGTAAAAAAATCAAAGGAACAGGAACGCCAATGGTTTATGATCTATTTAAGGATGGAAAGAAATATTTGCTGGTGTCGGAAGATAAAACGTTGAAGTGCGTGCTGCTTAAGTAAACCGGGACTTCGGCTCCTCTCAGTCTCCTGCATTGGTTTACTATAATTTCATTTTGAAAACGCGGTGGCTGAGCGCAGTCGAAGCCACCATCAAAAAAAAATCAATACTCAAAAATCCCAAACTCCGATCTCACAGTCACTTTCTTGCCTGAACATTTTTCAACTCTGCCAATAATTTTGGCTTCAATGTTAAAAGATCTGGAAATAGCAATAACCTGTTTCGCTAAATTTTCGGGCAAATAAATTTCCATCCGGTGGCCCATGTTAAATACTTTGTACATTTCCTTGTAATCGGTTTTGCTTTGTTCGTGTATGGTTTTAAATAATGGTGGAACATCAAATAAATTATCTTTTACAACGTGTAAACCATCATTTAAAAAATGCAGCACTTTAGTTTGTGCGCCGCCGCTGCAATGTACAAGTCCGTTAATTTGTCCGGATAATTCCTTCAAAATATTTTTAATAACAGGCGCGTAAGTTCGTGTCGGAGATAAAACTAATTTAGCGACATCAATTTTTTCAGTAATATTTTTTTGTTCAGCATTTAAATAAGAAACTTCAATTTTATCAGTTACCTTTAAATTACCGGTGTAAATAACTTCTTTTGGCAAAGCGTTATCATAAGTCTCAGGATATTTTTCGGCAACATGTTTCCCAAACACATCATGGCGTGCACTGGTTAAACCATTGCTGCCCATCCCGCCGTTGTATTCTGTTTCGTAAGTTGATTTTCCGTATGAAGACAAACCAACAATTACATTTCCCGCTTTTATATTATCATTCGAAATAATTTCACTCCGTTTTAAACGGCAAACAACTGTGCTATCTACAATAAGTGTTCTTACCAGATCACCCACATCAGCAGTTTCGCCGCCGGTAGAATAAATAGAGATCCCGTTGTTGCGTAACATTTCTAAAACTTCTTCAGTTCCATTTATAATAGCAGAAATAACTTCGCCGGGAATTAAATTTTTATTACGGCCAATAGTTGAGGATAACAAAATATTATTTATAGCTCCCGAACAGATCAGATCATCCACATTCATGATCACCGCATCCTGTGCAATGCCTTTCCAAACACTTAGATCACCCGTTTCTTTCCAATAAGCATAAGCCAGAGAAGATTTTGTACCTGCGCCATCTGCGTGCATAATCACACAATGCTCATCACTATTACTTAAAAAATCGGGAACAACCTTACAAAACGCCTTCGGAAATAAGCCTTTGTCTAATTTGGCAATAGCCTTGTGAACATCTTCCTTTGAGGCGGAAACACCTCGTAAGTTATATTTCGAGTCTGACATTTCTCCTGCAAAATTAATTAAATACTTGGTAATTACCAGTCATACGACCTCTATAAGAGCTAATTGGAAGGCAATAAATAACTTTTTACAAACAAATAGCTGATATTTCGGCAATGATGCTAAATTTGATAACCTTTTTAAAAGGTAAATATTACAAAGTAAAATGAATTTTGGACGCTATATAGGTATGATTGTATTTATGGCATTTAGTGTTATAGGGCATATTTCTTTTGCCCAGAATACAGGAATAGCAACTAATGACTCCATTAAAAAAACAGACACAACAAGCACAGCCGCAAGTTTAAATCAAACGCAATTAGCAACCGATGAAGGAATAAAATGTACACGCGGTGAGTTATTGGATAAAGAATTTGTAGCTACCGGAAAATCAAAATACGGTGAAATATTACGCATTACTTTTCAGGATCTTGAGCGTGGCGGAAGAGAAATAATATTTCAGAAAAAATTAATGGAAAATGATGTGGTTAAATTTTACATGCCTATGGATCTGATTAAAGAAGCAAAGACTGCCGTATTAATTGTAATGAAAGGTGAGGGGATGTTTTTTAAAAAAATTGATATCACCGATTAAGGAACCCTTCATCAGGAACTTGTCCGAAATAAAAATAAAAATATCCATCGTAAATTATTTCAACACTTTACCTTTTCGTTACGGGTTAAAGAATGATGCTATCATAAATAAGATCGAACTTCAGGAAGATATTCCCAGTATCTGTGCCCAAAAATTAAAATTTAAGCAAGTAGAGATCGGATTGGTGCCTGTTGCGCTTTTAGCGGAATTAGATAATTATAAAATTATTACCAATTACTGTATTGGCGCGAATGGAAAAGTGGATAGCGTAAAATTATATAGTGAAGTACCGCTGAATGAAATAAAATCTATCACGCTCGATTATCAATCTAAATCCTCAATTAAGCTTACTAAAGTATTAAGTAAATTTTATTGGAAAAAAACCTTTGAATTTAAAGACGCTAAACCCGGCTACGAACAAAATATAAATGGCACCAATGCCGCAGTTGTTATTGGTGACAGAACTTTTTCTTTGAACGGAACTTTTAAACATGAAATTGATCTGGCTGAGGAATGGAAAATTTTTACGGGCCTTCCATTTGTATTTGCTGCCTGGGTTACAATTTCTGAAACGGACGAAACATTTATCAACGATTTTAATAAAGCTTTGGAAAATGGAATTAAGAACGTTGAGAAGGCAATAAGCGAATCAAAACTAGATCAACCGTCAAATTTTAATCCATTAGATTATCTAACAAAAAAAATAAGCTATAATTTGGATGCAGATAAGAAAAAAGCTTTGGATCTATTCCTAAAATATATTTCCCAACTCTGATCTTAATTTTATAATCCGTCGAATACGTTTCCTACAATAACCTTTAATGATTTTGGGTGAAGTATATAATGAAGCTCTTCATCTTCTGTTTGTGGCTCACCGTCGAAGTGAATACTGCCGGGACCGGCACGCTTAATGAATATTTCTTTTCCCGTAAACGTTTCTATTAATTTAGCTTCGTTGGCTTTTCGCCGGAGAACTTTTAAAACTGTGCCTGTGCCTCCGAATAAGTTAAAGGGTTTCAAAATTACAATATGAAATAAACCATCGTTTAATTTTGCTTGTGGCGCGATGTAAAAATTATTACCATATTGCCCTGCATTTGCAACAGTTATCAAAAAAGCTTTTCTGTCCAATTCTTTCCCATCAATAATTATTTTATAATCTTTTGGTTTGTAAGATGAAAATTCACGAAGTGAGATCTTTACATAAGATTTTAATCCGCGTTTTTCTGATGTTGCAAACAGTCTTCCAATATGCGCATCAAAACCAACACCGCTTGTGCAAAAAAACGGAATTCCATTTACAGTTCCCGAATCAATTAATATGGAATCACCGATCGCAATTTGTTTAATAGCTTCTTCTGTTTTTACAGATATTCCAAGTGAACGTGCAAGTCCATTCCCGGAACCTGCAGGAACAATTCCGAGTTTTATTCCTGTGTTCAGTATTGTTTTGGCAACCTGATTAACGGTGCCATCGCCGCCAACGGCCACAGCATCGGTATAGTTTCCTATTTTTAAAGATTCGATTATTTCATGAAAGTGTTCGCGGTCTTTCCAGATGGTAATGTCATTATGTATCGATGAAGGAAATTCTTTCCGTATCGTTTCAATTAATTTGCCGGAAATTTTTTTTCCTGCATTGGGGTTAACAATAAAAAGAATTTTTCTTGACATAGATCTTACTATTAATACATAAATGTATGCAATAAGATTCTAATACTCATTCAAAATATTTCTTTTATTCAACGCTCTATTGTTAAAACCGGAAATTTTATTGGTATTCAAATAAAGTTTGACAAAGATCACGGTACAGAAGCTATTTCTCTAAAATAATTTTGCAGGAAGAGTAAATGTTCCTAAGATTGCGAAATGGTCGGAAAGATCTTTATGAAAACGATTCCATTTTTTGCTGAATATTTTCACCAGCATTTTACTCTCCAATATTTCGGCTCCCATGCTTTTATAAAAAATATGATCAATTAGTTGCGGACGGTCTGTACTATTTAGGATAATGTCGTTTTTTGTGCGGTCATATGAATACACATTTTCCCCTTCGA
>DATMPR010000210.1:0-13951 GCA_035567575.1 Bacteroidia bacterium | reverse complement strand
GTTTGAAAAGTCTGTTTCATCCCGCGAAGGTAAAACGCCCTGGGTTTTTTATGAAGGGCCGCCAAGCGCAAATGGCTTGCCCGGAATTCATCATGTAATGGCAAGAAGCATTAAAGATATTTTTTGTCGCTTTAAAACTTTACAGGGCTACCAGGTTAGACGCAAAGCGGGCTGGGATACACACGGCCTTCCCATTGAATTAGGCGTAGAAAAAACACTTGGAATTACAAAAGAAGATATTGGCAATGTAAACAGTCCAAAATATATTTCGGTTGAAGATTACAACAAAGCCTGCCGCAAGGAGGTAATGAAATATACTGACAAGTGGGAAGAGCTCACGAATAAAATGGGTTATTGGGTGGATATGCAGCATCCGTATATCACTTATGATAATAAATATATTGAGAGTGTTTGGTGGCTGCTGAATAATTTGTACAAAAAAGAAATGTTGTACAAAGGATTTACCATTCAACCTTATTCACCTGCAGCAGGAACAGGATTATCATCGCACGAATTAAATCAACCGGGTTGTTATAGAGATGTGAAAGACAGAACGGCGACGGTTCAGTTCGGAGTGAAGAGTTCGGAATTGGGAGCAAAAAAAGTTTTCTCGGAATTACTTCCAAATACAGAATTATTTTTTCTTGCATGGACAACCACACCGTGGACATTACCTTCTAACACAGCATTAGCAGTTGGAAAAGATATTGAATATGTTTTTGTAAATTCATTTAATCCGTTCAGCGGCAAGCAACAAACATTTATTTTAGCAAAGGATCTATTAAATAAATATTTTTCGGAAAAGCATACTGATCTGAAATTTGAAGATTACAAACCGGGAGATAAAAATATTCCGTTTAAAATTGTTGGTCATTGCAAAGGCTCAGAATTAGCCGGAACTACATACGAACAACTTTTACCATTCGTAAAACCGGATGGCGATGCATTTAAAGTTGTAGTTGGAGATTTTGTAACAACAACCGATGGTACAGGAATTGTTCATATTGCGCCAAGTTTTGGTGCAGATGACTTTCAGGTAGCACGTAAAAATAATATTGGGAATTTAACTTTAGTTGATCGTCGGGGTAAATTTTTACCGGAAGTTCAAGATGGTGTATTTTTATACGGAGAAGAATTTGTAAAAGAAGCTTATCTCAGCGACGAAGAGAAAAAAACAGAATTCGAAAAGCAGAAAAAAATATTAGAAGCCGCGGGGAAAATAAAAGAATTAAAAGCTTACCTCAGTGTTGATGAACGCATTGTTTTAAAATTACAGGAAGAAGGAAAATTATTTAAAAAAGAAACTTATGAGCACAGTTACCCGCATTGCTGGAGAACTGATAAACCTGTTTTATATTATCCATTAGATTCCTGGTTCATTAGATCAACTACTGCAAAAGACAGAATGATCGAACTCAACAAAACCATTAACTGGAAACCTGAATCAACAGGAACCGGTCGTTTTGGAAATTGGTTAGAAAATTTAAATGACTGGAATTTATCGCGTTCACGTTTTTGGGGAATTCCAATTCCTATTTGGACCAGCGAAGACCGCACAGAACAAATTTGCATTGGCTCTGCAGAAGAATTACAAAAAGAAATTGCAAACGCGGTTTCAAAAAATGTAATGAAAGAAAATCCATTAAAGGATTTTAAAGCCGGAAATAATTCGGATGAGAATTATAATACATTCGATCTGCATAAACCTTACGTTGATACAATTGTATTGGAGAAAAACGGGAAAAAGTTATTCCGCGAACCGGATCTCATTGATGTTTGGTTTGATTCAGGCTCCATGCCTTATGCGCAATTGCATTATCCATTCGAAAATAAAGATCTTATAGATGGAAGAAACTATTTCCCTGCAGATTTCATAGCGGAAGGTGTTGACCAAACACGTGGATGGTTTTTTACTTTGCACGCTATCGCCACAATGAATTTTAATTCGGTTGCTTACAAAAATGTAGTGAGTAACGGTTTAGTATTAGATAAGAACGGAAATAAAATGAGTAAGCGTTTAGGTAACGCTACTGATCCGTTTATCACATTAGATAAATATGGCGCCGATGCAACACGTTGGTACATGATCGCGAATGCAGCACCATGGGATAATTTAAAATTTGATGCCGAAGGAATTGCCGAAGTACAGCGCCAGTTATTCGGGACTTTATACAACACTTATGGTTTCTATGCCTTGTATGCTAACGTGGATAATTTTTTAGTGGACGAACAAAACACTGTTCCTGTAAAAGAAAGACAAGAACTTGACCGCTGGATCTTATCAAAACTTAACAGTTTAATAAAAGATACTACCGACTTATACGAAACATTCGAACCTCATCGTGCAGCGCGTTTAATTGAAGAATTTGTTGATCAGCATTTGAGTAACTGGTATGTGCGGTTAAGTCGCCGTCGCTTTTGGAAAGGTGAAATGAGCACTGATAAAAAAGCTGCTTACGAAACTTTACACGAATGCTTATTGGTTGTTGCGCAGTTGATGAGTCCAATTGCTCCGTTTTTTGGTGAGTGGTTATATCAAAATTTAACAACTCCTATCCGTGAAAAAGCAATCGCCAACTCGCTTGCAGAACGGGCAGGTAAAACACCATTGCAATTTGAATCAATACACTTAACTCAATTCGTAAAAGCAGAAAAAAATATCATTGATGTCGCTTTAGAACAACGAATGGAATTGGCGCAAAAAATTTCATCCATGATCTTATCCATCCGTAAAAAAGAAAATTTACGTGTTCGGCAGCCATTGCAAAAAATTCAAATTCCCGTTCTGGATAAAGAAACCCAAGCGAAAATTGAAGCTGTAAAAGATCTCATCTTAGCAGAAGTAAATGTGAAAGAAATTGAATTTGTAGATGAAAGCAAAACACAGATCACAAAAAATTTAAAACTCAATTTTAAAACATTAGGTAAAAAATGCGGAGCTAACATGAAAGCTGTTCAGGCTTACGCAGGCGAAAACGGTGCAAAAATAATTCACGAAATTGAGCGCAGCGGAAAATATATTGTCAATGTTAACGGCGCAGAAATCATGTTAGAAACTGAAGATGTTGAAATTATTCCGGTTGATATTCCGGGCTGGAAAGTGGCAAATAGCGGTCCGATCACGGTAGCGCTAGATGTCACTATATCTGATGGATTGAAACAAGAAGGCCTGGCACGCGAAATTGTTAATCGCATTCAAAACATGCGTAAAGACAAGGGTTTAGACGTAACCGACCGTATTTTAGTGAAAATTCAGCAAAATGAAGTGCTTAATACGGCTATAAATAATAATTTAAATTATATTTGTTCAGAAACTCTGACAGGCGATCTGCAATTGGTTCAAAATCTGAACCTGAACACTGCTACCGCTGTTGAAGTTGATGAGACAATATCTACACTGATATCAATTGAAAAGTTAAACTGAGAAAGATGGCAAAGAAAACAAAAAAAGCGAAGGCATCGAAACCCGCAAAGAAAGCAAGCAAACCGGCTAAAAAAACTGCAAAGAAAGTCAGTAAGCCCGTAAAGAAAATAAAAAAACCTGCTGCTAAAAAAGCTCCGAAGAAAGTTGTTGCTAAAAAAGCGGCGAAGAAAGCTATTGCTAAAAAAGCAGCAAAACCTGCAAAGAAAATAGCTGCACCTAAAAAATCCGTAAAAGATCTTATGGTGAAGAAAGGGAAACCTATTGATGCCATAAAAAAAGCGGGCAAACCTGAAAAAGTAAAAAAAGGAAAAAGAAAAGGCGGAGATGATGAAGATGATGATGTTGACGTAAAAGATGATTACGAAAAAGGTGATGAAGATGATGTTTTAGATGGCGACTTAGAAGAGCCGGCAATTCTTGAACCCGATAATGATGTTCCCCCGCCTGATGATGATGATGATGATGAGATTCCTATTAAAAAAGGACGCGGTCGCCGTAAAAAGAACAGCGGTACTTCAAAAGGCGGAAGCATGGAAGCGTATATCCGTAACCGTCCATTACAAATTGATCTTTCAAAACCATTAATTAAAAAAAGCAAGGAAGCAGAACCAAAACCTTTTGTAAACACAAAAGATAACCGTTCGCGCTACACTGATAAAGAATTAGCTGAGTTTAAAGAGTTGATCCTGGAGAAATGCAAGGAAGCGCAAGCGGATTACGATCTGTTAAAGCAAACACTTTCAAACGAAGATAATCATGGTACTGATGATACATCTCCAACATTTAAATTGTTAGAAGATGGAAGTGATGTTTTATCAAAAGAAGAAACTGCACAATTAGCAGCCCGTCAGGAAAAATACATTATTAATTTAAAAAATGCTTTAGTTCGCATTGAAAATAAAACTTACGGCATTTGCCGCGTGAGCGGAAAATTAATTCCGAAGGAGCGTTTACGCAGTGTGCCTCATGCTACTTTAGGTATTGATGCTAAATTAAATCAAAACAGATAATTTTATTGTGATATTTTAATTAGTGCCAAGCCGGATCAAAACGTTTGGCACTTTTTTATTACCTATGCTCAAAAAATATAAAATACCAGTTATTGCTATTTTTTCAGTTCTGTTCATTGATCAGTTCATTAAAATTTACATTAAGCTCCATTATCCGCTTGGGGAAGTGAAGCGCGTAGCAGGCGAATGGTTTATTTTGCATTTTACCGAAAATCCCGGCATGGCTTTTGGTTTGGAATTTGGCGGCGATTACGGAAAATTAATTTTGAGTTCATTTAGAATTCTTGCTTCTGTAGCAGGTGTATGGTACGTTATACATATTGTAAAAAAAGGAGAACATCCCGGATTTATTTTTTCTGTCTCTTTAATTTTAGCAGGCGCCGTTGGAAATATTTTAGACAGTACTTTTTACGGATTATTATTTAGTGAAAGTGATGAGTTTAATGTTTCTAAATTTTTACCGGCCGAAGGCGGTTACGCAGGTTTTTTACATGGCCGTGTTGTAGATATGTTTTATTTCCCGATTTGGAATGGAACTTTTCCAAGCTGGATGCCAATTTGGGGCGGTGAAGATTTTCAGTTTTTCAGACCCATATTTAATTTTGCAGATTTTTCTATTTCCTGCGGCGTTGGAATTATTTTAGTGTTCCAGAAAAAATTTATTAAAGAAAAAAATCCGGTTACCGATTCTGTTACAGAAAATCCGAACCGTGAAAAACTGAATCCTTAAAATGAAAAAAGCAGTTCTGCTGATAAACTTAGGCACTCCCGATTCTCCTTCTGTTGCTGATGTGCGGAAATATTTAACCGAATTTTTAAACGATAGAAGAGTTATTGATATTTCAGCTGTTGGAAGATTTTTTTTAGTGAATGCTGTTATCGTTCCATTCCGTTCTTCCAAATCAGCTAAGCTTTATCAAAATATCTGGACTAAGGAAGGATCACCATTATTGATCAATACAAAAAATTTAGCGATAAAATTACAAGCATCATTAGGTTCAAATTATAGTGTAGAATGGGCCATGCGTTATCAAAAGCCATCTATAAAAAGTGTATTAGATAAATTACGTCAACAACAGCCTTCTGAAATTATTATTGTTCCATTATATCCTCAATACGCTTCTTCATCGACCGGCTCAACAGCTGAATTAGTTTTGAAAGAATTATCGGAGTGGGAAGTTGTTCCCGGTATTAAATTAATAAATAAATTTTACGATAGCCCGCATTACATTAAAGCTTTGGTTGAAACAGCTAAAGATCATAATGTGACTTCATACGATCATGTTTTATTTAGTTACCACGGTTTACCCGAGCGGCAAATTAAAAAAGCTTCTGCGCATTATGGCAGCAACAGCTGCGATCTGAAAAATTGTTGTGATGCGATAAACAAAAATAATCAATACTGTTATCGTGCTAATTGTTTTGAAACCACAAGACAATTGGTAAAACAATTAAACATTCCGGAAGGGAAATACACCACAACATTTCAATCGCGTTTAGATGATAAATGGCTGAAGCCTTATTCAGATAAAGTAATTGAAGAGCTCGCAAAAAAAGGAATGAAAAAAATTCTTGTTTTTTCTCCTGCATTTGTAGCCGACTGCTTAGAAACTATTTACGAAATAGGAACCGAGTACAACGAAATTTTTAAACAACATGGCGGTGAAAGTGTAACGCTTGTAAAAAGTTTAAACGATAATGAAATTTGGGTGAAGGCCTTAAAAGAAATTATTCTTTGATCAGTTTATAGTTTAATACTTCCCGACTTGATTCAGTAATTACATTTATGAAATAAATTCCTGTTGGTAATTCATAAATATCCATTTGCTTAAAACTTCCGGAAATAAAATTTTCCTTTTTTACAACCTGTCCAACTGAATTCATGATCAAGATCTGTGTATCAACATCTTTTGCACCATCACCGAAGGTAATTACAAAATTATCTTTCGCAGGGTTTGGAGCAAATTTTATTAATTCTTTATTTCCTTTAAAGGTGACTGCAATTGTTTTTTCGAATGAAGTCGTTCCATTGTTATCAATTGCTTCTAATTTATAATATCTTGTTTCTTGACTAGTACAGCAATTATCTTCATAATTGTATTTTCTATTTGCGCCGGCAGCTACATTATCTTTAGGTTTAACAGATGTGAGAAGATTAAAATTTACTCCATCATCACTGCGGTATATTTTATATTCTTTTAAATTGTGTTCAGCAAGTGATTCCCATTCAATATTAACCTTTTTAGTTAAAGGGTTAGAGTTTGCGGTGAAGTACAGCAAATCGATTGGAAGAACGGTACAAGGCGTTGGTGATGCAGGCACATTTTGATACGGCCAAATAGTTGTGAAACTTGAACAGTTTGCAAGCTCCATCTGGTATCTTATCCTGTAACACGTTGCACAAGCTAACCCATTTCCGGTTAAAGTATTAATATCGCCGCAAGTTATTTGATTACAGTTACAATCGTACAAAGTCCAGTTAAACCAAACCACATTACCCAAAGCACAATTACTTGTTATAATTGCCTGCCATGAGAAATTAGACCATGAAGCTGAACTCGTGAATTGAACAACAGTTTCCCATACGCTATTAGCATTATATCCAGCGCCAGTTAATGGATAAGAAGTACAAGCTGTAGTTACTTGTGATACAGTAGGCGGACTATTAAACCAGCATCCCGGTCCGGGGCTGCTGCATGATGTTAAGGGTGGTGGATTTGATATAGCGCCACCTGGGTTTGCAGTAGTAACTCCAATGTTAAAAGTTCCGTTAGAACCGCAAATTCCACCGGAAGGATAAGTTACCTGAACGTAATAAGTTTGTCCGACTATAAGATTTGTTAATTGGTATATTTGGGTTGCCGGCCCTCCTGAACTTGATTGACAACTGATAGGTCCGTTATCGCCGCAATTTACAGTAGGCAAACTATTACCGCCATAAACAGCGCTTCCAAAATAACAAGCTCCGCTTACATAATCAATTTTCACATATAAAGTTGTTGCAGTTGCCACAAAACTATACCATACCGTAGGTTTTCCTGCTGTGTTACATGCGGATGTTTCACCTGCTTCAAAGGTACCGCAAGTTGTACCGGCCACGCTTCCACCATTAACAGCTAGAGATTGGGCATTGGCCCAGTTATCGTTTGCAGCATTACCTGCACAAGCCATAACTTTTTGATTAGGATCAGTTGCGAATTGAGGAACAATATTAGATTTATCTAATTCATCGGGGGTTAAACCTTGAACAGGACGTGAAATGACCTGCGAAAAAATATCGCAATTACCAAAGAATAATAAAGATAAATAAAAAAATACCTTTTTCATGATAGATCATACGTAAACAACAATCAAAGGTAGCGCTTTTCAGTCAAAAAAACCTTAAAAACGGGGTAAAAGTATAGCTAAAAGGTTTAGATTCTAATAATGAGAAATTAGCTCATTAAAACAATTGTTTCACTCAAAATTTAGCATTTTTGTACTCTTATGAGCTTTGCTGCGGATTTAAAAAACACTAAGTATTTTGCGTTATTTAACAATAACTCGAATAGCAGCGGATTTGAAGATTGTTTTTTATTCGGGTTTTTACCATCGCAATCCCAAGGTAATATGAATGGTTTTTTCTTCTGTAATTACGATCACAAAAATAAAATTGAGGATCTCACTTCAAAAAAAATATCACCGCTAAAATTTGAGGATCTGATTTTTTTTGAATCAGAAAAAAAATTATCCTTAAATGAATTTAATTCGTTATACGTTACATTAGGAAATACGAGTTGCGCCATTAATTTAAATTCAAAAACGACAAAGGCTGATTATATAAAAAATGTTTCCGAATTAAAAAAACATATTCAGCACGGCGACATTTATGAAATTAATTATTGCATTACTTTTGAAGCGGAAAATGTAAAAATAGATCCCATTGCAGTTTATCAAAAATTAAATTCAATTAGCAAAGCGCCCTACTCTGCTTTAATTAAATTGGATGATAAATATATTATTTCGGCAAGTCCTGAATTATTTTTAAGTAAGCGCGGTAATAAACTTATTACAAAACCTATTAAGGGCACAGCAAAAAGAGGCCTTACGACTGAAGAAGATTCAAAACTTAAAAACGAGTTATTGAATAGTCTTAAAGAGCGGACCGAAAACGTAATGATCGTTGATGTTTCACGAAACGATTTATCCCGCATTGCCAAAAAAGGAACCGTAATAGTAGAAAAACTTTATGATATTGAAACCTACGAGCAGGTGCACCAAATGGTAAGCACGGTGAGCTGCGAATTAAAAGAAAATATTTCGTTTAACGATATTATCCGCGCTACTTTTCCAATGGCTAGCATGACCGGTGCTCCAAAGATCCGAGCCATGGAATTAATTGATGATTTTGAAACTAATAGTCGCGGACCTTATAGCGGCTGCATGGGATACATAAAAGAAAATGGTGATTTTGATCTAAGTGTTTTGATAAGAAGTATTTTTTATAACGAAAGTGAAAGTTATTTATCATTCTCAGTTGGCAGTGCTATTACCGCTTTATGCGATCCGGAAAAGGAATACGAAGAATGTTTATTGAAAGCTGTGGCAATGAAAAAAGTTCTGGAGGTTAATTATTGAATAATTAATTTTTCCTTCGCAACAATTTTTCTGTTCTTGTTAATGGTTACAAAGTAACTTCCTGATGCAAATCCCGAACAATCAATATTTAGTTCAGTTGATGTTAAACTAATTTGCTTAACTATTTTTCCCTCAATATTTTTAATTTCTATCATTTCTCCGCCTACATAAGTATAATTCTCAAGCTTAATAGTAACGGTGCCGGATGCAGGGTTTGGAAACAATTTAAAAATAACATTTGTTTTTTCCTGCTTTGCAATTCCGGATGCAATTGAACCCAGTTTATTTGCATAAACATACTCGCCTAACTTAAGAGTATCAACTGTGATCCTGCCCGCTTTGCCGCCACCAGGGTATTTAACTTTAGTGTAACCGTAAACCTCGCGCCAATCATCCGCTGCATTCCGTCTGTACAAGATCACCAAACTATCACTGCCGCCTGAGGTTAGACAAGTATCCATATATGAATACAAACCCCCTGAACTTGGAACAGCCGGAACAGGAGCTCCATCATAATTAAACTGGATCTTAGATAAAAAACCCGGACTTAAAATACCATCGATCTTCCAATAATGCTGATTAGAAAGTTTATAATTTTTGATACTGAATTTTATAGGATCCGGTTTCGCATAATTATGCTCGATCCGTATTAACGACGAATCAATTCCATAATTGCTTACTGTTAATGTTGTTTTAGCAAGTGAATAGTTATAAACGACATTAGCTTTCGCTGTTTTTATTTCCGAAGTGATACCGTCACTTATCTTCGAATCGTAGTTAACGGCTGTGTATACCGGATTAAAAGGGACTACCGTTGTAAATGTTTGGTTTGCGCCACTCATGGTAAATGTTTTCACTACTTTATTCCAGCCATTGTCAAAATAAGTTACCTCAAGAGGAACGTTATTGTACAACGTAGAAGTACCAACCAATTTTTGTTTTAGTGAAGTAACTGCAGTGTAGCTTCCGCTTACAATTGAAGTGAACTTTACAGAATCAATAGAAAAATGCGGCCAGCCCCCATTGAAAACCCACGCATTAAAAAAATCAGCAAGCGTTTGTCCGGATGAAGTTTCAAGTAAAGATCTAAATTCCGCGCTATTCATGTTTTTATATGCTTTCTGAATCATTACATATTTTAATCCGGCAAAAAAAGCAACATCTCCCATGTAGCTTCTTAAAGTATGCGCTACATCAGCTCCCTTTTTATAAACATGATCGCCATAAGTATATTGAAAAGGCACACCGGAAACGGCCATGTAGCTTTTTTCCACTATATGCGCGTAATGCATTAAATATTCATGATCAAGTTTTACATCGGAATAATATTGTTGTTTATTGTATACCCACTCTTTAAACAAACGCTGACTATAGGTGGCCCAGCCTTCATTCAGCCACATATCTTCCTGTGTTTCGCAAGTCATCAGATCTCCCCACCAGTGATGTGAAAATTCGTGAGCCATTATATCTGCTTCATAAGCTATACTTGTTGCAACTTGCGGATATGAAATATTTGTCGCGTGTTCCATAGCGCCATTATTGAATGGAACTAAACAATATCCTACTCTGTTCCAAACGTAAGAACCATAATAATTTTCGGCACCGGTGATCCAATTTTTTAAGTTAACGAATCCGTTTTTTAAAGCAGTTGTATCAGCAGCTCTTGCTGCTAAAATAATTGGAACTGTTCCGGTAGAAATTGTATGTGTCCAGCTAACCTGAGTATAATCAGCAAGAGAAACTGAAGCTAAATAACTTGGAATTTCTTTTTGCATTACCCATTTTCTTGTTCTTGTGCTTCCTGTTTTAACATCGTTCATTAATTGTCCATTGCAATAAGCGCGTTTTGTAGAATCGCTTGTGATATTAAATTCGTATTGACTTTTTTCAACAAAATTATCGAAACAGGGAAACCAAACTCTTCCGTAATTATGAGGTTTGGCACCAAATCCAACTCCTAAATTAAACGCGTAATTACCATTAAAATAAAATCCGCCCCAGCCTGTTGGATCACCCTGAGGTTTTCCATGATAAAATAAAGTTATGTTAACTGTATCTGTTGTATTATAACTTAAAGGTAAATTCACTTTTATAACTGTATCATTGTAGGTATAGGTTAAGGAAGTTGTATTAAGTTTAATTGAATCGATGAACATTTTTAAAAGATCCAACCGTATTTTATTTTGAGCGTTAAGTTTTGGTTTAAATTTTACAGTTGTGTTGCAGCGAATGGTATCGGTTACAAAATCTGTTATATTAGCGTTTATGGTATATTTTAAAATATCGATGGTGTCGCTCCGGAGATTTTCAGGACTATAATAAATACTGGCCATATTTTGGGCTGACTTAAGACTTTGGCAAGTACCAACCTGAGATTTTAATTCAATAGCTGATCCTAAAATAAGTAGGATTACAAGAAAAGTTGACTTTTTTAGCTTTTTCATTATATAATTCTTAACTATTATAGATAAAGATACAAAAAAAATAAGACCTTTATGCAAGATTTAGGAATACAATAATAGCTCCCCGCTTTTAAACTCCCAAATACAATGATTTCTGTTGCCTTTGATGAATTATACGATCTTATAAAATCTCTTACGAAATCGGAAAAGCGGTTTTTTAAATTAACGGTCTCCTCTGAAGATCATGCCACTGCTATATCCAAATTATTTGATGAGTTGGAAAAAGCGCCTGACTTTGATGAAAACAAACTGTTAAAATCCTCAAAACAAAAACACAAAACGCTTAGTCAGATCGATATTATCCAGCTTACTTACACGGTTATTTTAAAAAGTCAGCGCACATTTTATGCGGAGGGTATTTCGGGTTACAGAATTAAAGATGAAATATCTAACCTCCGCAATTTATTTGATAAGGCACAATACAAACAGTGCCGTAAAATGCTGAACAAGTTAAAAGAAGAATCTTATTCGGAAGAAAGTTTTCATTTTATTCTCGAGATAATATCCATCGAAAAACAATTGCTCGATATTGAAAATAAATTTGGAAACACTTCTAAATCTCTTGATGATCTGATTCAAGAAGAACAATTGATAATTGATAAGTCGAAAAACATTGGTGAATATGCCCAATCTTTTTCAAGGGTAAATTATTTAGTACGCCAAAACATGGTTGCTAAAACGGCTAAAGAATTTGAAACATACGATAAACTTTTATCTTCTCCATTATTTAAAACCACTGATAACTGTTCCTCCAAAAAAGCAGAAGTTCTTTATCATCATACGAGGGCGCTTTGTTTTTCTAAAAAACGTGATAATATTAACAGGCAGCTCGAATTTAAGAGCATGGTTACCTTAATGGATAAAAATCCTTTCCTGATCAACGAATATCCGAAGCGCTACTTATCCGGCATAAATAATATCCTTTCAGTTGAAATTGAACAAGCGCATTATGGAACTGCCGAGAAATTAATTGATAGCTTTATTAAATTAAAAAGTCATCCGGCATTTAATACAACCGATCTGCAATTAAAGATCTTTACAAGCACTACAAATGCACAATTACTTATTTATACAGATGGCGGACGAACCGATAAAGCAATTCCGGTTGTAAAATATATTAACGAACAAATAGAATTATATAAAGACAAAATAAATAAAGAAGAACTGCTCATCTTCTATTATAATTTTACAAGTCTGTATATTTATTCGCAAAAATATGCTGAGGCAAGTAAATATTTGAATTTATTATTAAGTAAATCAGATACCGATCTGCGGCAGGATCTGCAATGTTTTTCACGCTTACAAAATATCATTCTGCATTACGAATTACAAAAAATCCCTGAATTGAAATATCTTTTAAAAACAACTCATGACTTTTATAAAAATCAAAAGTATCAATTCAAAATTGAGAAATTGATATTGGAACTATTTGAAGAACTGGCAGAGAATGGTGAGTCAAAAACCATTTGGGATAACGCTCACAAACAAATTAAAGAATTAATGCACGACCCTTTTGAAAAAATTGCCAATTATTATTTTGATTTTCTCGCATACACCCAAAGCAAAGTAACAGGCGAAAAAGTTGGTGACATTATTTTTGATAAACTGGCGCAAAACTGGAAAAAATAAGATGAAACCTTCAAACTTATTATTTGATATCATAAAGTCCTTAAGCCAGGATGAAATTAAATATTTCAAAAGGATCTCTTCCTTACAGCAGGGCGAAAAAAATTATATAAAACTTTTTAATTTCATTACTACATTAAATGAATACGATGAAGAAGCTGTTAAAACAGAATTTAAGAACGAAACTTTCGTAAAACATTTACCCTCCGAAAAAAATCAGTTGCTACATCATGTTTTAAAAAGTTTACGTCATTTTAGAATTGAGAACAGCAAAACCGCCGAGATCAATGAGCAAATAAAGAACATACAATTACTTTTTAATAAATCTTTATATAAACAATCACGCAAGGTTCTTAATCACATAAAAGAAGAAGCTTACAAATACGAACTGTTCTATTACATTCTTGAGATCATTGATCTGGAAAAAGTGGTTATCGACATGGAAGCGCATTTCGGTCAGGTAACAAATATCACCATAGAAAAATTAATTGAAGAGGAAAATGAAATCTACAAAAAAATAGAACAGCTCACCCACTTTGAAAAATTATTAAGTCAGTTAAATAAATTATCCACTAAACTTTTATTTGTCCGCACCAAAGCTGATGTGGCCGAAATTGAAAAAATTGAAAAAGACAAAGCATTGAATGAAGCAGTTAATATTAATTCTAAAAAAGCATTCATTACATCATTACACGTAAAAGGTTTAGTAGCACGTTTGCTAAACAAAACCGACGAAATGTTTGATGCCTTTCAGAGTTTGATCTTTGCAATGGAAAATAATCCTTCGTTAATTTCGGAGCTACCGAAAAGTT